>CAMFOZ010000033.1 GCA_945971245.1 uncultured Lactobacillus sp. | reverse complement strand
CATTCTCGCTGAGTTCCTGCACAATATGGTATTTAACGACATTCGCAATTCGACAAGCAAAGTTAACTCCTTGGACCTCGGCAACTTTGGTAACTCGCTTGGGGCATTGGGGTGATGGTGGACAAAGGTACTGCTGTTTCTTGATTTTTAAGACAGCTGGTTTCCCAGCCAGTGTAAGAATTTTGATCGTTACGGGCTTCTTACGAAAACCATTGCGACGCATCAGCTGGCCGCAAAGCGGGCAGTGCATGGGATAAGACTGAATTAAATGAATAACTTTCAAGTTTTTATTCTCAGTTAAATATGGTTGGTCAGGTTTTAAGTGTGGATCCTTGATTCCAGTCCAAAAGTTGATATCATTAGTCATGAGGAATATATCCTTTCTAAAGACAACCGAGGTAGTTATGGGGATAACATAGGACGGTTGTCTTTTTTCTTTTTAAATCAATGGTATAGCAAACAACAAAAAAACGGTAAAGATAAGAAATCATCTTATCCTTACCGAATATCATAGAACCTCTTTAATTTAATTGGTCTGCGAAGTAGCGTTCACAATACGTTGCTACCCCATCGTCATCGTTGGAATCAGTTAAGGCTGTCGCTGCTGCCTTAACCTCAGGAAGACCATTCGCCATCACAATTCCCTGTGCGGCGGCCTTGATCATCCCCAGGTCATTATCGGCATCACCAAATGCCATCAGATTACTGAAGTCATCACCAAAATGATCCAGCAGCGCTTTGAGGCCGACATGCTTATCGACCTGCTTTGGTAAGAACTCCATAATCATCTTCTGCGATTGAACAGCGTGGTAACGCTCCTTCAACTCCGCTGGCAAGTGGGCAATGATTGGGGCGAGCTGTTCCGCTGGAATTGCCATGACGGCCTTACTGAAGGTCGTGTCTGGCAAATCGGCCATCCGGGTATTTTGAAACTCAATGTGCTTAAGGACGGTCCGGTAGATTGAAGCCGGCTGGTCACTGAGTTCATAGACCTTAGCAAAATCGAGTACATCTAACGGAATGTTTTCCTTTTTAACAAAGTCAAACAATGGTTGGAGATCCTGCTTAGCCATGCCAAGCTCAAAGAGGTGCTCCTTGGTGACGTTGTTAATCACCAATCCACCGTTGAAGGTAATGGTAAAGTCATCCGGTTGGGTTAGACCTAACTGCTCAATATATGGCCAGATCGCATTGATCGGGCGCCCCGTACAAAGAACCACGTGAACTCCCCGCTCATGGAGCGCTTTTAAGACCCGCTCATTACGCGTAGAGATCTCCTTATCACTATTCAACAAGGTATTGTCGAGGTCTAGTGCAATCATCTTAATCATTCTGCTCTTCCCCTTTTCGCATATTGTCATTTTCAGGTTGGATAACCTGATGATTAAATTCGTCCCACAATTGTAAGAGTTGTCTTCCCCGTTCCTCACCGAAGACGGCTACCCACTTTGCAAAGCGCGTATTGATCCGGTGATTAATTTTTTCGGCAACATCCTTTCCAGATGAGGTTGCCACCAGTGAGACCTTGCGGCGGTCATTCTGGTCGGGCTCCTGCTTGATATAGGCATTCTTGATTAACACGCGCAACTGGCGGGAAACCGCGCTCCGGGTTACCTGACGCTTCTCAGCGATATCCATCAGCTTGATTCCCGGCGACTTTACAATTTCTTGCAATATCAGGTACTGCTCAAAGGATAATGAGTACCGGGCAGCCGGTTGTGATATGAAGTGCTCAAGCCCCTTCAAAGACGACATATAGATATCGATCGCCTGGTTAAGTAAATCATCCGCTCCCATAGGTTACTTCTCCTTTTGATTATCCAGAATCGACTTTGCGATCAGGCGGGCATAGTGATCATTCCCCTGCTCACCCATGTGGACATTATCGCTAGCAAACCATTCACTGTGTTTCTCACTCATCCCGTACCAGTCAACCACGTGAACGTTCTTATGCTTCTTCGCCGTGTCATTGATCTCGTCGTTGACTATTTGCTGCCAAGGCTTGGTTGGCACGTGCGCAGTCAGCCAATAAACCTGCCGATCCGGCCCAATTGCATTCAGAATATCGTCGATGGTCTGCTGAGTCATCGCCCCGTTCGTTCCTAGATTCAAGACAACAATCTTGTTAAGGTGTCCCTGCTCCTTAAGCTGTTGGATCACCGCTGGCGTGGCCGAACCCTGACGACCAACCTGGGCATCGACATATGCCTGGGGCATCAACTTTTGAATACTATCTGAGGCATCCGCCATGACCGAGTCCCCGACCGCAGTGATTTTGAGCTGCTGGGCCTGTTTAACTTCGGCCGGTGTCAGCTCATACTTCTTAACATTAGCCTTGGAATCTGTTGCGACATGTTTCCCCGCCGCAATTTCCTGATTATGCTTGGCAGCCCGTTGGTGATTCTGCTCGATGCGCTGCTGAACGGCCGTCTTCTTAGGACCACGGTTAGGCTGACAAAGACCCACCACCGCAATTCCAACCATCAGAACACTAAAGGCCGTCTTTACGATTGTTCTTAAGTGCCAACTGCGAAAATCGATTAAGGACCCGCTGGCCTTTCGCCAATCGACGTGCGCGAGTGGCCGCTCCAACAAGCGGTACGAAGCTTCACTGATCAAGCCGATAATCACGAGTTCAACAATGGCGTTTAAAAACGGGTGTAGGCCGATTTTGACAACTCGTTCGTAGAAGACCATCACCGGGTACTGGTAAACATAGATTCCGTAGGAGCGTTTACCGACCCAGCGAAAGACAGGATTGGTGAGCCAGTTGTTCATCCGTGAACCCGGGTGAAGAATCGTGGCGATTAGCAGCATTCCCACAACGCTATACAGGAACATTCCACCACGGTAAGTAAAACTCGACTGTCCGTTCAGCGTAAAGAAGCCATAAATCGTTATCGCTGTCGTGGCAATTCCCACAGCATTCAACGAATAACGTAAGTAGTTTGCGGGATGCGGATTCAGGCGATTCAGTGGCCAGGCCAGGCCTAACCAAGATCCCAATAACAGTGAAAAGGCCCGGGTATCGGTCCCGTAGTATACCCGATTGATGTTAGTTGGATCGTAGAGAAGGGCCATCTCAACCGCTGACAGGATCGCCAAGATAAGGACAATCCGCCGGACAATTACTTTACGACGAACCAGCTTATATAGTACCCAAATAATCAGTGGCCATAAAAGGTAGAACTGGGCCTCAACACCGAGTGTCCAGAGGTGGGTAAACGGTGAAGCACCACCGAACTGATCAAAGTAGGACTGACCATGCCGGATTTCCCACCAGTTATATACCCACAGTAGGTTGGTCAACACGGTCATCCTAATATTATGCAACAGCTCCCGCGCAAAGAGTGTGATATAGGCGGTTGTTAAAACCAGCATCGCAATCAAAACGGGATAAAGTCGTTTGAACCGTTTATGGTAGAAGTGACCGATCGCGATTTTCCGTTTGTCCATCCACTGCTGACTAAGCTGGTAAGTCACAAAGTAACCCGAAATTAGCAGAAAGAGTGGCACCCCAAGATAGCCACCCTGCAAAACATTAGGTAAGAGATGGTAGATAATTACCCCTAAAACTGCCAACGTTCGTAAACCGTCGATTCCGGTTATGTACTGCTTTGGCCTCTTTGTCTCCATTTCTAATTCTTTCCTCCAAAAAACAAGCCCAAAATAAAGACGGCAACATACGCTACCGTTTAACTATCCGATATGATTTTCTTTTAAGATATCACTGACGACTTGGTCCATCTCAGGGGTCCGTTTCCATTCCTCCCAGTGGTCCATCGATTCATCTTGCATCTTGTAATGGGTATTGATGAAATCTTCATAGCGAATAACGTTTCGTGAATGCGGAATGTTTAGCTGCAGGATACGAACTTCCTTGATGAAGCCCCTTTCGGCAGCTAGCTCTGCACGCCCGTTATGAACCATGTTCCCAATCTCATAGTACTTACTACCATCATTACGGGTGATTTCTTCAATTAGTGTCAACACTTGATGTTGCTTTTCCACGTATATTAATCCCCTTTCGGCATAATCATATTATAGCGACTTTAAACCAAAAAATCATCGCCTGGACGACGATGATTGGCATAAGAGAGAAAGAGAATTGATTAGAAGGTAAATACTTAATACCTTGCGACTATTATGATAGCGTTTTCACCATCAGATGTCAACATTATCCGCAAACTTTTTTACTTTTTATTTCAAAATGTCAAAAACAGGCAACTCCATGCTGAGGAGTTACCTGTTTTTTGTACAGTTAAATTATTGAACCGTAACGGACTTAGCCAGGTTCCGTGGCTTATCCACATCGAGGCCCTTGCCAAGACTAGTGTAGTAAGCCAAGAGTTGGGCTGGGACAACACTCAACAGTGGCGTCAGACATTCATCAACATCTGGCAGGACAATCGTGTCATCCTCTTGGGCCAGGTGCCGGGAGACAATGGTGATCGTGTTGGCACCACGCGCCCGCGTTTCATCCAAGTTGCTCCGGGTCAGGCCGGCTGTCCGGTCCTGAGTGATAATCCCAAGGACTGGCGTACCCTTTTCGATCAGGGCAATCGTCCCGTGCTTTAATTCACCAGAGGCAAAACCTTCTGCCTGAACATAGGAGATTTCCTTCAGCTTCAAGGCTGCTTCCAGGGAAACAGACCAGTCGAGGCCCCGGCCAATGTAGAAAGCATTCCGTGGCTTGGACAGGTAACGAGCAGCGACCTCCTCGATCTTCTTCTTGCTATCGGTGATGGATTGCATCCCGTTGGCAACCAGACCAAGTTGGTGCTTAACATCAAACTGCTTAGCAGCATCCTTACCCAGGTATTCACCCAAGGCCTTAGCCAGGATGGCCTCAACTGCGATCTGTGCTGTGTAGGCCTTCGTTGAAGCAACGGCAATTTCTGGACCAGCGTAGAGCAGTTCCGTGAAGGTTGCTTCCCGTGACAGGGTGGACTTATCCACGTTGGTAATGGTCAGGCTAGGCCACTTGTGGGCGTTAACGTTGACCAAGACCTGCCGACTATCGGCCGTTTCACCACTCTGGCTCAGGAAAATGAAGAATGGCTTCTTGGAAAGCAGTGGTTGTTCATAAGCAAATTCAGATGAGATGTGAACACTCGTTGGAATTCCACACAGCCGTTCAAAGATCCGGGCACCAACCAAACCGGCATGGTAACTCGTTCCGGCACCGACAATGTAAATGTGGTCAGAATCGGCCATTGCCTTGATCAGGTTTTCGTCGATCTGTGGATCATCCTTGTCACCAAAGTATTCTTGAACCAGCTTCCGCATTACGGCTGGTTGTTCGTCAATTTCCTTTAGCATGTAGAATGGGTAAGCACCCTTGTCAGCTGCACTAGCATCCATATCAACCGTAAAGCTGTCACGATGCTTCTCGTTGCCATCGAAGTCCTTGATTAATACGTGGTCCGGCTTAACGATAACCAACTCGTGGTCGTCGATTTCCATGAACTTGTTGGTCTCCTTAATCATGGACATGGCATCTGAACCAACCATGTTGTAACCGTCACCCAGGCCGACCAGCAACGGACTCTTGTTCTTGGCAACGTACAACGTCTCTGGATCTTCACGGTCAATCATTACGAAGGCGTATGAGGAGTCTGGGCTGATCAGGCGCAGCACCTTGAGCATGGCTGCTTCAGTGTCCATGTGGTTGTCCACAACGAACTTGTCAACCAGCTGAACAATGACTTCCGTGTCGGTCTGGCTGGTGAAGTGAACGCCGGAGAGATATTCCTTCTTCAGTTGGGCATAGTTTTCAATAACTCCGTTGTGAACCAGGTAGAAACGATTGTCCTGGGAGTATTGTGGGTGGGCGTTAGCTTCGTTTGGCTCACCGTGGGTTGCCCAACGAGTGTGACCAATTCCGGAAAGGCCGTGAACATCATCCGTCAAGGCCGCTTCCAGGTTACTGATCCGGCCGGGACGCTTAACCAGGTAGTCGTTACCGGCATTATCATTAACGTAAACTCCAGCAGAGTCATAGCCACGATATTCCAGCTTCTTCAAACCATCAATTAAGATTGACAGGGTCTTGTCAGTCCCTGTAACTCCAACAATTCCACACATAATTATTTCCATCCTTTAATATTTTCAAAATTGGTATAGATCAATAATTAAAACGATTGATCTATTGCAACTGTTAAGTATACTACAAGTTTTGGTAATAATTGTCAATTAATTATCCTCGATTGGTCTAGTTTGCCGTAATGAATAAAAAATAACCGGTAAAGGATTTTGTCCCTTCACCGGTTATAATATGAACTAATTATTTAACTTCTAGTTCTGCCCGCGCTACGTCACCGATCCGCTCAACGTATTGGTGAACCAGTTCCTCAGTTGGTGCTTCCGCCATGATCCGCAGCAGTGGTTCCGTCCCACTTGGCCGAACCAGCACCCGACCATCACCGTGCATTTCATCTTCAACCTTGGCAATGATGTCCTTGAGCTTTTGGTTCTCCATGGCTGCTGCCTTATCGGCCACCTTGATGTTCAAAAGCTCCTGTGGGTAGGTGGTAACGTCGCTAGCCAGTTCCTTCAGACTCTTGCCAGTCTCCTTAACAACAGAGAGCAGTTGAAGGGAGGTCAACATGCCGTCACCAGTGGTATTGTGGTCCAAGAAGATGATGTGACCAGACTGTTCACCACCGAGGTTGTAACCATTCTTCAGCATTTCTTCAACCACGTAACGGTCACCAACCTTGGTCTTGACGCTCTTCATGCCGTGAGCTTCGAGTGCCTTGTACATCCCCAGGT
The DNA here is from genome assembly GCA_945971245.1 of uncultured Lactobacillus sp. Classification (GTDB taxonomy): domain Bacteria; phylum Bacillota; class Bacilli; order Lactobacillales; family Lactobacillaceae; genus Limosilactobacillus. The sequence goes on along the minus strand of CAMFOZ010000033.1, from coordinate 8,869 downwards.
TACTCATCACCGTCGTTACAACGGTGTCCTTCTTCAGCAATCCCTTGCTGTCCATGTACTTTCCGCAGATGTACATGATCTTATCACCATCAACGATGTTACCTTCGTTGTCAACCGCGATACAACGGTCACCGTCACCATCAAAGGCTACCCCAAGGTCCGCCCCGTTTTCAACAACAGCCTTCTGCAAGCCCTCAGGATGAGTGGAGCCACAGTTGAGGTTCGTGTTCAGGCCATTTGGTTGGTCATTGATCGGTACAAAGTCAACGTTCATGTCCGCGAACAGGTTGGAGACAAAGGCACTGGTGGCCCCGTTGGCTGCGTCTACAACTACCTTCAGGCCAGAGAGGTCAGTGGAAACCGTCTGTTCCAGGAAGGAGGTGTACTTCAAAGCCCCTTCATGGTAATCAGCAACCGTTCCCAGACCCTCATCAGAAGGCCGTGGCAGAGTATCCTCATCGGCGTCCAGCAGTTGTTCAATTTCGTATTCCAAGTCATCGGAGAGCTTAAATCCATTGCCCCCGAAGTACTTAATTCCGTTGTACTTGATCGGGTTGTGACTGGCCGTGATCATGACCCCAGCATCCGCTTCTTGAGCCCGAACCAGGTAAGCAACCCCTGGCGTCGTCACAACACCAAGCCGTAAGACCTCAATCCCGACGGAAAGCAGACCGGCAATCAGGGCGTTTTCCAACATCTGACCGGAGATCCGGGTATCCCGTGCAACCAGCACCTGTGGTTGCTTCCGTTCAGAATGGCGGGTCAAAACATAACCGCCGGCACGACCAACCCGAAAGGCCAGCTCTGGACTTAAATCTTCGTTTGCAACTCCCCGAACACCATCGGTACCAAAATACTTAAGTTTCATCATATACTCCTTATTAATTTAATTAAGACTGACTGCTACTCGTGGCAGTCGATTCCGAATTACTATCTGCGTTATTACTTATGCTACTACTTGACGACTGGGTTTGCACCTTTTTCTTGTTTGATGATTCACTGCTCGACGACTCATCACTGCTGCTAGCCGAATCGGACTGGCTACTAGGATCGTTGTCCTTAGAACTAATTGGCACAGTGACATTGGTCGTGGCTGGCCAGATGACCACGTTGAGGATCTGACCATTTCGATCAAGGGCCTGCAAGGTGACTTGCCGCTGGAGATTGCTTTTGGCATCCCGCGGAACCACCACGTAGGCAACCACCCGGTTAACGCGCCGAACTTCATCCTGGGCACCGGTAACCTGAACACTATCAACATCGGCGTGCGGCCGACCAGCTTGGTAATCATCATCCAGGTTCCGGGCATTCAGGCGAACACTGACCTTAACGTTAACTGTCCGTCGTGGTTGGATCTGGACCGCAATATTGCGCGGTGCCACCGTGGCCTTGAGCTCTGAATTCAAGCCACTCGTCTTGATCGGTACCCGGTGCTTCCCTGCACCCAACTTGCTTAAATCAGCGTACACCTTGAAGTTCTGGGTATTACTGGTCGTGGTTACCAAAGCGGATGGCCCGTTCAGGCGCACCTTAACGTACTGTGGATAACCAGTCACCACGTACTTGGAATTATCCACCGTGATATCTAGTGGCATCTTCAAAGTAACCGACTTATCAGACATCAGGACACTGTTTTCATTATTGCTATTCCGCGTATTCTGGCGCAGAAAACCATTCTTGCTCCCGTTGACATAGGCAAATAGGAGAATCGCCAGCACCAGTGACGCCAGGCGCATCACCCACTTATGACTGAAGAAGCCCTTATTTTTGTCCATGCTGGCCACCTCCTTGCCGTTCAAAGCGTGAGTAGAGTCGTGTCAGCAGGTTGTCATGTGTCGGTTCATGGGTGCACAGCTGTGAGCGCATAAACTTCAGATAATCATTCTGCGACATGTTCCGGATCAGTTCATTGTCCTTAGTGATTGAGACTTCTCCAGTCTCCTCAGAAATGACAATCGTCAGGGCATCGGTAACTTCACTGATACCCACCGCTGCCCGGTGACGCGTTCCCAATTCCTTGGGAATCAGCTTACTGTCCGAGAGCGGTAGGTAAGCCGCCGCCACTGCAATCCGGTTATTCTTAATAATCACCGCACCGTCATGGAGGGGCGTGTTAGGAATAAAGGTATTGATCAGCAGCGCCCCGGAGATGTCCGCATCGAGGGGAATCCCCGTCTCGATGTATTCTTCCAAACCGGTCTTCATTTGAATACTAATCAGGGCCCCAATCCGGCGCTTTGACATGTATTGAATCGCCTGGTCCAGCTGCTTGATCATCTCTTCTTCGGTCTCATTGGTCGACTGGTTATGACTGAGGAAGCTCCCCCGGCCAAGGTGTTCCAGTCCCCGCCGAATCTCTGGTTGGAAGATGACCACGATGGCGATCACTCCCCAGTTTAGGATCTGATCCATCACCCAGGAGACCGTACTCAGGCCAGCGTACCAGCTGACGACCTTCACCAGGATAATGATCATGATCCCGCGGAAGAGCTGTACCGCCCGGGTCCCCCGAATCAAGAGCAACAGCTCATAGATCAGGAACCAGATTACTAAGATATCAATCAGGTGAATCAGGTTTTGCCATGTCAGAAGCGAAGTTATAAACTGCATCGCATTCACCATCCTCTAAATTCACGTTCATATTATATCATTTTTTAGTAATGACGAAAGTGCCACAGTTAATTCACAAAATTCTGCTATGCTTAGGGAGATTACTGTTATGAGAAGGCAAATAATTTATGAAACATCTATCTTCTATTTGGCGAATCCGCCTCTTCTTCTGGATCCTAATTATCCTTTTAATGGTTTTTGTACGTGCCCCATACGATTTCATGGCATTCAATACCTTCCTGGGCTATGTGCCAATCGAACTGAGTTTTCACCTCAAGCGGTTTAACGATCGCCGGGCCCTTGCTTTCTGGGTTCTCCTGATCATCTGGTTGGTGTTCTACCCAAACGCCCCTTACGTGATGACCGACCTCTTCCACCTTTCCTGGCTCCACGCCCACACCAGCATCAACGGGATTCTCCGTTCGGACCCCGTTATCTGGCTTAACTTCGCCATGATGATGGTCTGTGCGCTCAGTTGCCTCCTGATTGGGACCGTTACCCTTGAGCAGACCACCCGACAATTAACCCAGTTGACCACTCCCCACCATCCCCGCATTCGCTACTTCTGGATAGTGTTCTTCATGACGCTGGCCAGTATCGGAATCTACATTGGCCGCTTTCTTCGCCTGCACTCCATCTACCTGCTCTTCACCCCTACCTGGTTCTTCAAACAGCTATGGAGCATCTGGAGCATTAAGATGATCGAATTTGTGGTCATCATGACCATCCTCCAGCTAATCGTCTACTGGTTAATGAAGGTAAGTCAACATTACAATACAGAAGCAAATAAATAAGGGAAGCTCACGGTGAGCTTCCCTTATTTATTGTTTACTTTTCTGCCAGTGCAGCCTTAACCTTGTCGGCCGTTGGGATTGATGGCATGGCACCCATCTCCTGAACAGTCAAGCTTGAAGCCCGCTGTGCATAAACCAGAGCATCCGCCACGTTTGACAGGTCATCTTCCAGTTGGGAACTCAATGCCCCAATAAAGGTGTCACCAGCCGCCGTCGTATCAACGGCGTGAACCTTAAATGCTGGAACCAGACCGTGGTCGTTAGGGGTAGCGTAGAAGACACCCTTGGAACCCAGGGTGATCAACAGGTGCTTAACCCCTTGCTTTTGGAAGTATTCCGCACTCTTCATCATGGAATCTTCATCCGTAACTGGGATTCCTGTCAACAATGCACATTCGCTTTCGTTTGGTGCGATCACATCGGTTACCTTGAGCAGGTCCGGAATAATCTCGTGAGCTGGTGCTGGGTTAAGGATCGTCGTCACGTTGTGTTCCTTAGCCTTCTTGAAAGCGGCCAGGGCAACCTCTTGTGGCGTCTCGAATTGGCTGATCAGGAAATCAGCATCGTCCAGGACATCATCAATGTCATCCACCATGTCTGGCGTCATTGCCTGGTTAGCACCACCATAGATCATGATGTCGTTTTGCCCTTCGGCATCCAGGGTAACGGCCGCTGTCCCAGTACCGTGGTACTTGTCGATTGTTACGTGGTGCACATCGATTCCGTTATCCTTCAGGGCTTCCAGCATGTATTGACCTTCGCTGTCAGAACCAACTGCTCCGATGAAGGCCGTCTTAGCACCGGACCGTGCAGCCGCAACCGCTTGGTTAGCACCCTTACCACCAGGAGCAGAACTCTTGCTCTTAGCAGAAATCGTCTCACCTGGTTGTGGGAACCGTTCAACATGGTAGGTCGTGTCGACGTTAATACTTCCTAAAACAACTACTTTCTTACTCATATTTACTCTCCTTATTCGTCCGAATTCATATTTCAAAAATATTTTATCATAGAAATAAAACGATTACAAAGACTATTATAGCAAAACGTAAAACGTTTTATAAAGAAAACTAGAAAATAGGGATAGAGCACCTGCATTATGCATATTTCCATCCCCAAATCCTCATATTAGTTACGACCGATAATCCGGACCTCGGTCTCAAGGTCCACACCGAACTTCTCCTTAACCGTTGCCTGAACGTGCTTGATAACAGCTACGTAGTCCGCAGCGGTCCCGTGATCGATGTTAACAATGAAGCCAGCGTGCTTGGTAGAAACCTGCGCCCCACCATGGGTGTAACCCTGCAGGCCCGCGTCATGAATCAGCTTACCAGCAAAATAGCCCTTTGGCCGCTTGAAGACACTCCCGCAGGATGGTAGGTCCAGTGGTTGCTTAGCGGCCCGCCGTTCGTTTAAGTCATCCATCGTGGCCTTGATCTGGTCATAGTCACCGGGCTTCAGGGTGAAGGTGGCATCCAACACTACCCCATGGTTATCCTGAACACTGCTGTGCCGGTAGCCAAAGTCTAGGCCCTTGTTGTCTAAGTGCTCAATGGTCCCATCCGGAAGCATTACCGTCGCCGCAGTGACCACGTTCTGGGTCTCACCACCATAGGCCCCGGCGTTCATGAAGACCGCTCCACCAATGCTACCAGGAATGCCGGCTGCAAACTCCAAACCGGTCAGCTTGTGGTCGCGGGCCGCAATGGTAGTATCGATATAGGAGGCTCCGGCCTGGGCAGTTACCTGGTTTCCGGATACCTTGATGTCGTTAAGTTCGGTGAGGATCATCGTCAAACCATCAATCCCGCCATCACGGACAATCAGGTTGCTGGCGTTTCCCAATACCGTCAGCGGCATGTGGTGTGCCTGGGTATATTGGACCAGCTGCTTGATCTCATCGATGCTCTTTGGGAAGGCTAACCAATCAGCCGGCCCCCCAGTTTGCGTATAGGTATACTTCATCAATGGTTCGTCTTGCTTGATATCAATCTCTGGAAATTCGTTCATTAAGTTAGCCAATTTAGTATGCCTTCCCTTTTCATAAATTATCTCTCCCTGACATTGTATCATTTTTCAGCGGAACTTTTGCTAAAAACACTATCAACGATTAAAATAGTAATATCAATCACGAAAGGAAGGCGTTCGCATGAACTTCATCGCCATGGACTTTGAAACCGCCAGTGGTAAGCGGTACAGTGCCTGTTCACTGGCCCTGACCATCGTTCGCAATGGGCAAATTGCCGATGAGTTTTACACCCTCATCAACCCGCATACCGACTTCTTCTGGCGCAATGTCCAGATTCACGGGATCCACGAACGCGACGTTCAGGATGCCCCCGATTTCCCAGCGGTCTGGGAGCACATCAAGTTCTTCTACACCCCAGACAAACTGGTGATTGCCCACAACAACCGCTTTGATAACAGCGTCCTCAAGAGTACCTTGGAGCACTACGGCATTGAACCCCCGGCCTACCAGACCCTCGATACTCTCAGCAGCAGTCGTCACCTTCTGCCGGGGCTGACTAACTACAAGCTCAACACGGTCTGTGATGCCCTCAACATTGACCTTCATCATCATCACAATGCCCTCGATGATGCCCAGGCCTGTGCCAATATCCTGCTTTACCAAGACCGGCGCTTTGGTGATCAGCGAATTCGCCCCTTCATCAAAATGCTTGGCTAAAACGCAAAACACGGTTAGAATCAAAAATCCTAACCGTGTTTTTGTTTATTTCTGATATTCCATCAACAGCGCGGGCTTCCCCTCTTCAGTCGTCGTCCCTGTCTGTACAAAATGACACCGCTGATAGAGAGCAATTGCCGGCTTATTCGTGGTGAAGACACTCAGCACCAATGATGAGAGGCTGCTGTAGTTTTCAAACCAGTACTCAGCCTCCTCCACCAGCAGGCGCCCAATGCCGTTGCGCCAGTAGTCCTTGGCAACCACGACACCGAGCTCACCGGTATTGGGACGATCTCCCAATACCATGACCGTTACAATCCCGATTGGTTGGTCGCCCAGCATCGCCAGCATGACCACACAGTCATCGAAGCGGTTGATCATTTCAATATTCTGCCGCTCCTGATCCACCGTTACCTGGTCAAGGTGGGGGATCAGCACGGCATCGGTCTCCGTGGCCGCCTGGCGCAGAAAGTCCAAGACTGCCGGCGCGTCATCTGCCGTGGCCAATTTAATCTCGACTTGATCTGCCATTACGCCACCACATCCTGAACCAGCTTACTGAAGTGGTCACCGTGGGGTTCGAACTCCAGAACCCGGGTATTATCGTCGTCGGTTCGCTTGAAGTGAATGGCCAGGAAGTCATCAGGAAGCTCATCTTCCACGAACTCGGCCCACTCAACAACACTCACACCGTCACTATCGAAGTATTCCTCCAGACCCAGGTCCTCAGCTCCGCCATTTTCAAGACGGTAAGCATCCATGTGGTAGAGGGGCAGGCGGCCATCCTGGTACTCACGAATAATCGTGAACGTTGGGCTCTTGATCAGGTCTGGAATATCCAATCCCTTAGCCAGGCCCTTGGTAAAGGTCGTTTTACCGGCACCGAGGTCACCATCCAAGACAAGGACATCCCCCGCCGCCAGTTGACGGCCAATCTTTTCGCCGAGCGCAATCGTTTCGTCCCGGCTGGTTAACGTTAACTTTTTCATTACTACAGTCCACCTTAATATTGATCTTAGCCCTATTCTAACTTACCGGCCTGAGAAAGACAAAGGTTCACCACCGGTAACGATAATGGTCATCCGGGCGACTCTGACCAACCACCTGCTTTCGGTAGCGGATGGTTGCATCAAGTCCCCGCGTGGCCTGCTGCTTGCTGATCCGGTGGTCTTCAACCAAAACCATCCGGGCGAGGACCTGGACCTGGTTCATCACGTTCGTCTTATCATTACTGGATAATCGACAGAAGTTACGCGTGACCTGGACAGCGATCCGCCCCTTGCCCTTGTCACTGATTTGCCGAATGTACTTTGCATAGCCATAGTTAGCCGGATCATTATCAGCATAGGCCTGATGATCCACCAACTCCTGGGCCAATTGCGTATTAACGGTCTTCCGACTGGCCTGGGCACCGCCGCTTCCCAGCAGGACTACGATGATTATCATTGGCAGGATCATCCACCGTCGCATCAATTCCTACTTCCTTCCATCTAAAAAAGGCCAGTAGTCATTCGTGACTTCCGTCCTTTTGCTTTATTCGTAATTACAGTGCCTGAGCTGCCGTGATCAGGGCAACCTTGTAGGCATCGTCCTCGCTGCAACCCCGTGAAAGGTCAGCGATTGGGGCATTCAAGCCTTGCAGGATTGGACCAACGGCGGTGAAGCCACCAAACCGTTGGGCAATCTTGTAACCAATGTTACCAGCTTCCAGGCTTGGGAAGATGAAGACATTAGCGTGTCCGGCAACCTTGGAACCAGGAGCCTTCAGTTCACCAACTGCGGGAACAAAAGCGGCATCAAACTGCAGTTCACCATCGGCTGGCAATTCTGGATCCATCTCGTGAACCTTAGCCGTGGCATCGGCAACCTTAGTAACCATGTCACCCTTGGCAGAGCCCTTCGTGGAGAAGCTCAACAGAGCCACCTTTGGATCAATGCCAAAGAGCTTAGCGGTCTTCGCACTTTGAACGGCTACTTCAGCCATCGTTGGGGCGTCTAATTCGATGTTGATGGCACAGTCAGCAAAGATGTAGCGCTGGTCACCCTTAATCATCAGGAAGGCCCCGCTGATCCGGTGAACACCGGGCTTGGTCTTAACAATCTGCAATGCGGGACGAACGGTGGAACCGGTAGAGTGAACCGCACCAGAAACCATTCCGTCAGCCTTGCCCATATAAACCAGCATGGTCCCGAAGTAGCTGACATCCTTGAGCATCTCTTCAACCTGTTCAGGAGTGTTCTTCCCCTTCCGCCGTTCTAAGAGCGCATCGAACATGGCCTTCTTGTCGGCTTCTGGGTATTCGGTTGGGTCAATGATCGTCAGGTCGGCAATATCAAAGTCGTTGTCCTTGGCAGTCTTTTCAATATCTGCCCGGGTTCCGAGCAGGATTGGCTTGATCAGGCCGTCCTTTTGCAGACGAACGGCGGCACCAAGGATCCGCTTATCTTCACCTTCAGGGAAAACGATCGTCTTACCCGTTCCCTTTACCTTAGCAGCAATTTCATCAAATAGTTCCATTATGCTGAACCTCCTTATTAGTGGTCATCAAGCATCTACACCTAATTTGCGATCTGCTTGCCAACAACCGGCTGGGCCGGCAGCTGCCAATCAATCGGCGTCTCTCCCATTGCCTGAAGTGCCTCATTGGTCTTAGAGAATGGCCGTGAGCCAAAGAAACCACGATTAGCGGAAAGCGGACTCGGGTGCGCTGATTCAAGAACGATGTTGGTCTTCAAGTTGATCAGCTTTTTCTTGTCACGGGCAGCCCGTCCCCACAGAATA
>CAMFOZ010000032.1 GCA_945971245.1 uncultured Lactobacillus sp. | reverse complement strand
GAAAGCCGACCGCTTGCTGGTAAGACTTTGGCCCCAGGCGTGGGACCTTCTTCAATTGAACCCGGTTGGTGTAACGACCATGCTCATCCCGGTAGTGGACGATGTTGTGGGCAATCGTCTTGTTGAGCCCGGAAATCTGGGTCAGCAACTGGTAGCTGGCGGTGTTGAGGTTGACCCCAACCCGGTTAACCGCCCGCTCAACCACGTCATCCAGGGCCGATCCCAGCTCCTTCTTCGGCAGATCGTGCTGGTATTGCCCAACCCCAATGGCTTGGGGGTCGATCTTAACCAGTTCCGCCAGGGGGTCCTGCAGGCGCCGGCCAATGCTGATGGCACTCCGCTGTTCAACGTGCAGGTCCGGAAATTCCTCCCGGGCTGCCTCACTGGCAGAGTAAACCGACGCCCCGGCCTCGTTAACGATCACGTAGTATACCGGCCGGGAAAGCTTCTTCAGCGCCGCCGCGACGAACTTTTCGGATTCCCGGCTCGCGGTTCCGTTCCCGATGGCGATCATCTGGACACCGTAATCCTCGATCAGCCGCAGGAATTCTCCCTCAGCCTGGGCCCGCTTTTTCTCTGGTGCGGGCTCGTGAGGGTAGATGACGGCCTTCTCCAGGAACTTACCATTTTCATCAAGGATGGCTAACTTGCACCCGGTTCGGTAAGCCGGGTCAAAGCCCATTACGACCTTGCCCTTGATCGGGGCCTGCATCAGGAGATGGTAGAGGTTATCACCAAAGACCTTGATGGCCTGCTCGTCGGCCTGGTCTGTCAGTTGCCGCCGCAGTTCCCGCTCAATCGCTGGTGCTAGGAAGCGCTTATTGGCATCCTTGTATGCTTCCGCGATAAAGGCCGTTGCCGCGTTATGCTTGTCAGTCCGAATGAGCCGGAAGTGAAGGTAGTTCAGGACCGCCGTTTCATCAACCGTGATCTTAACGTTGAGGACTCCTTCATTTTCACCCCGGTTAATTGCCATGACCTGGTAGGGGCTCATCTTCTTCACTGGTGAGGAAAAGTCATAGTACTGCTTGTAGGTCTTCAGTTCATCCTTGTCCTCACCGTTACGCTTCAACTTAGTAACCAGCTGCCCATGGTTAGCGGTGTAGCTCCGCAGCCAACCACGGACCGTTGCCATCTCACTGATCGCCTCCGCCAGGATTTCGTGGGCCCCAGCCAATGCGGCTTCAGCGTCCGGTACATCCGCACTGACGTACTTTGCCGCTGCCGTTGTCAGATCATCATCCGGATAGGTCAAAAGCCAATTAGCCAACGGGGCCAAACCAGCTGCCCGGGCCTTCTGCGCCTTTGTCTGCCGTTTCTGCTTATAAGGCAAGTAGAGATCCTCCACGGTCTGGAGGTCAGTGGCCGCTCGAATCTGCTTCTCCAGACTTGGGGTCAGCTTGCCCTGCTCCTGGATCTTGTTAATAACGGTTTCCTGCCGTTCCAGCAAGCTGGTGACATGCCGATACTGGTCCCGGACCGCCTGCAGTTGCACCTCATCCAGGGTACCCGTAGCTTCCTTCCGGTAACGGGCAATGAAAGGAATCGTGTTGCCCTCATCCATCAGCTTAAGAGCGGCCTTGATCTGACGTGTCCGCAGATCGGGTAATTCTTGACTAACTAGCTGCAGTGTCTTTTCGTCCATAAATCCTCCGTTCAGTCTACTTCCACCAAGTATCTAATGGGGTAATCGGCTGGTGGCGCTTATGCCGCGTCTTCTTGTACCAGTCCTCAATTTTTTCTGCTGCCTTCTCAGCAATTTCGTGCCCCTCAAGGTAGTTATCAATATCCTCGTAGCAAACTCCCAGGGCTGCCTCGTCGGCCCGCATTGGCTTATCGTCTTCCAGATCGGCAGTTGGGGTCTTCTCATACAGGTTAGCGGGAGCCTGCAGGTACTTCAACAGTGCCTTCCCCTGCCGCTTGTCCAGGCCAGACAATGGCGTAATGTCAGCACCACCATCACCAAACTTAGTGTAGAAGCCGGTAACGGCCTCCGCAGCGTGGTCCGTACCGACAACGGCGCCCCGGTATTGACCGGCGATAGCGTACTGTACGATCATCCGCTCCCGGGCCTTGATGTTTCCCTTGTTGAAGTCGCTGATGTCCGCACCGGCTTCTTCCAGTGACTTTACCATGGCGTCCGTTGCGGGCTTGATGTTAACCCGCATCGTCTTGTCGGGCTTGATGAAGTCATTGATTGCCTCCATCGCATCGGATTCGTCGGCCTGGGTACCGTATGGTAAGCGAACGGCAATGAACTGGTAGTCATCATTGGTCTCCCGCCGCCGTTGCTCAACTGCCAGTTGGCAGAGGCGACCAGCCAGGGTGGAGTCTTGCCCACCAGAGATTCCCAGTACCAGGGTCTTCATCCCCGTCTTTTGCATGAAATCGTGGATAAACTTGACCCGCTTCTCGACTTCTTCCTTGGGGTCGATGTTGGGGCTAACCTTCAAATCATCAATAATCTGTTCCTGCATTTTACGCATAGTTAAATTACTCCTTATTGCCGAGTGTCTTAACGTACTCATGAATATGGTGGATCATCTGCAACTTGTTATCATAGCACTTCTGCGAAAGGTCCACTGGGTAAACCTCGGGGTTGAGGTCCCGCTTGTACTCGTCCCAGAGGCCATCCAGGCTCGCAGTCCGGTGGTCACGGATCTCATCGAGGCTTGGCTCGTCGTAGACATACTTGCCGTCCTTCCAGATGTCCTTCAGCATTGGCCGGGCGATAAAGTCATTGACGTCCTTTTGCTGCAGGGGGAAGTTCGGGTTGAACATGTTCAGTGAATCCTGTTCACGAGGATTCTCATCATCTAAGGTAATGTAGTCCCCTTCACTCTTCCCATCGGCCCGGTCGTTGATCCGCCAAACCTGCTTCTTACCGGGAGTCGACATCTTGGCCACGTTGTTGGAGAGCTTGATCGTGTCAACCATCTGGCCCTTATCATCTTCGACCGATACCAACTTGTAGACAGCGCCCAGGGTTGGCTGGTCATAGGCAGTGATCAGTTTTGTCCCGATCCCCCAGACGTCGATCTTAGCTCCCTGCATCTTCAGGTTTTGAATGGTCTTTTCATCGAGCCCGTTGGAGGCAAAGATCTTCACATCCTTGAAGCCAGCAGCATCCAGCATCTTCCGGACCCGCTTCGACAGGTAGGCCATGTCACCACTATCGATCCGGACCCCGATGAAGTTGATCTTATCACCAAACTCCTTGGCAACCCGGATGGCAGTTGGTACCCCACTCTTCAGTGTGTCAAAGGTATCAACTAAGAAGACACAGTCACGGTGCGTTTCTGCGTAAGCCCTGAAGGCATCGTAGTCATTCCGGTAGGCCTGAACGAGGGCATGGGCGTGGGTCCCGGAGATCGGAATCCCGAAGAGCTTGCCGGCCCGGACGTTACTGGTGGCATTGAACCCACCGATGTAGGCAGCCCGGGTTCCCCAGATAGCAGCATCCAGTTCCTGGGCTCGCCGGGAACCAAACTCCATGACACTCTGGTCACCGACAATTGCCTTAATCCGGGAAGCCTTCGTGGCCACCATGATCTGGTAGTTAAGGATATTCAGAACCGCTGTTTCGATCAGTTGGCCCTCAATAATCGGGGCATCAACCTGAAAGATCGGCTCGTGATTGAAGACAAAGTCCCCCTCCTCAAAGCTCCGGATCGAACCGGTGAACTTAAAGTTGCGCAGGTATTCCAGGAAGTCCTCGTCAAACTGGTTGGTCGACTTGAGATAGTCGATATCACTATCCGTGAAGTGGAGCTGCTTAACGTAACGGATGATGTGGTCAAGCCCGGCAAAAACCGCGTAACCATTCTGGAACGGCATCTTCCGGAAGAAGGCTTCAAAGACCGCCCGACGGTTAGCAAGTCCCTGCTTCCAATACGTCTGCATCATGCTTAACTCGTAAGCATCGGTGTGCAGTGCCAAACTATCATCAGGATAATTGAATTTCATGAATGTTGATCCTCTCAAAATATAATAACGTTATTGTAGCACGAAATGGTGCCAGAACCGGTAACTACTTCTCCAGTACAAACTCAAACCGGGAGCCAACGTACTGCGTGTGGACATATTCAAACGGCCGCCCGTCCTGCAGGTAAGACAGCTGGGTCATCCGCAGCAGGGCATCCCCCCGCTTAATCTGCAGGTAGGTGGCAATCTTTTCAGTCGCCTTCGTGGCCGAGATCGCCTGGGTGGCGTGGCCTGGATAAAGGTGGGCCTTCTCCTCCAGGGTCCGGTAGAAGGAGCTCGTGATCTCACTCTTGCTAAAGTTCTCTACCAGCTTGGCAGGAACGGTGGCCACCTCGTAACAGAGCGGCACATCATCCCCATAGCGGACCCGTTCCATCCGGAGCACCTTGGCCCCGGCTGGTAACTTGAGTTTTTCAACCTCCGTCTGGGATGGAATCGTCAGGTGATAAGAGATCGTCTTACTCGACGCCTTTTTACCAGACGCCTGCATCAGTTCGGTAAAGCTGGTCACCCCGGACATCTTCTCCTGGACCTTGCGATTGGCCACGAAGGTTCCCGAACCAACCCGGCGTTCAAGGATTCCCTCGTCGACCAGGGCCTGAATGGCCTGACGGAGGGTCATCCGACTGACGTCAAAGCTGGCGGCCAGTTCCCGTTCGGCCGGAATCTTCTGGCCGACCTTCCACTTGCCACTCTCGATGTTCTCGCGTAATTGATTATGAATCTGAATGTATACTGGTGATCCCATGTTCTCTCTTCTCCTAAAGCCAAATGTTACTCATTATTGATCCTATTTTAACACGATGTTAGTTATCTAGACCAATTATCCGTTTCACATATTTGAACGTAATAAACAAAAGCAGGGTCGTGCCGTCAGTCACAATAACCAATCGCACAATCCTGCCTTATTTTAATTGTTCTTACGCAATGCCAGCCCCTTCTCCAGTGAACGATCAACAATGATCGACTGGGAGTCAGCGACTGGGTACTCAGTCTCAGGGTTCATTTCCTCGGCGTAGGACAGTTCGGTGCAGCCAAGGATAACAATGTCGGCCCCTTCCTCTTCGATCATCCGCCGGACCAGCTCGTGGTACTTCTTACCGTCGGAGTGGCCGCCTTCCTTGATGTCGTGGTAGATGAGGTCTTCGGTCATGTCGACGATCTCAGGAGTTGGCTTAACCTCCTCGTAACCAGCAGCCGTGATGTAGTGGTCGTAGAGACCGGCTTCAACCGTCCCCCGCGTTGCCAACAGGCCAACCTTCTTGGCATCCGGCTTGATCTTCTTGATCTCGTTGACCGTCTCCTGGAGCATGTTCAGGATCGGAATGTCAGTTGCCGCCTGTAGCCTGTCAAAGGCATAGTGAGCGGTGTTGCAGATCAGAACAAAGAAGGCCGGCTTGAGCAGGCTCTGCTGCTTGATGTCCTCAATCAGGTCCTGATTGTAGTCGGGCTTGCTGTGGTCGAGGATCCAGGTCGTCCGATCCGGAACCGTCGCGTGGTTAACCACGATGTAGTCCAGGTAGTCCTGGTCACGGTGAATTGGCGTCCGCTTATCAAGAAGCCGGACGTAACTTTCGGTGGCCAGCGTTCCCATACCGCCAAGTACTGTAAAGAATTGTTTCATAGTATTATTTACCTTTCTTATCCAACCATCATGACAGCAAGGCCACGAAGATCGGTCCTAATAATGTGATTCCAATATTACCAACAACGAAGGCTGGGGTAAAGGCGGCCGCATAGTAGGCTCCACCCTCAGGACCGGCCTTCTGGGAAATCTCACTCATCGCCGCAGCAATGGTCCCGGAGCCAGTCAGCGCCCCCAGCAGAGCTAAGGGTTCCATCCGCAGCACGTACCGCCCAAATAACAGGGTCAGCAGGTGCGGCGCAATTGAAACCACGGCCCCGACAACCAGGACACCAAAGCCTAAACTCTTGATTGCCCCGGTGAATGCCTGCGCGGATTGCAGACCAACCGTTCCAACAAAGAGGGTCAGACCAAGGCTCTGCAGGAAGTTCGTCACCGTTGTTGGAATTGACTTGTAGTCCCGGTGCCGATCAATCCAGGAACTGAGAACCAGCCCCATGATCAGGGCCGCGGTCCCGTTCCCTAGTTGCAGGGGAATACCATTTAATTTTAAGCCGATAATCCCTAAAAGGGAAGCCCCACCAATTCCTAGGGAGAACAGAACGTAGTTGATCGCTTGATCGGTCGTCGCCCAACGTCCAAGCTGGTGGAGGATGTGGGCCGTCCGTGAGGTGTTCCCGGTCAAGGAGATCACGTTACCCGGACGAAGCTGGTTGATCAGTTGTTCATTCCCGGTAATCGGGTCCTGAATGTTAATGAAGACCCCGTGCTGACGCAGAATGGCCAGCTGAACCGGCTTAAAGTTCTTACCGAGGACAAATTTCCGTTCCTTCGGCGCGTTGGTCGGTGTTAAAACCTCCTTGATCCCCGGGACCTGGTGAAGACGGTCAAAATGAACTGCATAGCCGATCACCGTCACCAGATCACCTGGCTGAATCTTGTATTCAAGGTGGTCGGTCATCTCGTGACCACGGAAGACGGCCAGGGCGATAATCCGGTAGTTCGTCCACTTATTGAAATCGGCAATTGTCTTGCCCACCAGGGGCGAGTCGGCAGCCACCTTGTAGGTCCGCCGCCAGGTTGGGTTAGGATTTTTAGCGTGGAAGTGGTACTTACGCGCCATTGCCGGCCCCTGCTTCTCAATGCTAATCCCCATTATCTTCGGGGCGAGGTCCCGCAGGAAGATGATGACTCCCAAGGTCCCGAAGACGTAGGTCAATGCATAGGCAACCGGTAGCTGTGCCTCATAGGTAGCCTTAACCGCGTGGCTGACCGGTAGTGAGCCAATCGTCTGTAAGGAACTAGCCACCGTCGCCGACTGGGTCAGCGCACCGGAGATCACCCCAGCTGCCACTCCCGGTCCGATGTGGCACGCGGCAAACAGTCCCCAGCCGACCAGGAAGACCGTTACCATCCAGAAGAGACTAGCGATAACGATCCGCACCCCAAACAGGCGCAAGCTGACCAGCAGCTGGGGTCCAATCCGGTAGCCAACAGAGAACATGAAGGCCCCGAAGAAGATTGTCCCCAGCATTTCATTACGGGGGAAGGCCCCAATCTGACCAACGATCAGGGTGACAATCAACGTTCCCACAGTCGCCCCGATATTGAACTTACCAGCGATCTTATAGTTACCGATCGCAAAGCCCAGGGCCATGCAGATAAACAGCGTAAAGACTTGATTATTCACCATGAAGTGAATGATTGTATCCATCATTGAATTATCCCTTTTGTACTTTCTTTATGATTCAGTCACATTATCACATTGATGATAAGCTAATTCAATCGAATCGCCGCTTTTAACGACACATATTCGTTATTGTTCAGATCATGTTTTCAAACCCAAACAAAATGGGGCCCGTGACAAAAATTTTCTGCCACGGCCCCCGTTTTTTAACGTGTCAAAGCATGCTTACTTCTTTTCAACGAAGTACTTTTCAAAGTTCTTCTGGTAGTTGTGGTTAATCCGCTTCTCCATCAGCCACCGCATCAGGTTCATGTCCTTGTCGTAATGGAAGGTAGTCCCATAACGGCCTTCCTTAATCAGCTGTTCCGCCTGGTGCTTGATCTCGTTATCCTTGGCGTATTCGAGGAAGGTCTTCTTCCCGACCCCAAGCCAGAGCTGATACTTCTTTTGATCCTTGTTAGCGTAGATCGTCTCCTGGTCCTTGAGGTTGTCAAAGATGTAATCTTCAACCGGGAACGTTGCCAACTGGTGATCGTTCAGTGAGACAAAGAAACTAGAGCGCCCCTGCCGCGGATTGAGATCAAAGACCTTGAACTGGCCATCGCGGCGGTCGTACTTCAGGTCAAAGTTGACAAAGCCGGTGAACTGCACGCTCTCCAGGAACTTCTTGATGTTCTGGTAGATCTGCTCGTCGTAGGCAGGCATGATAGCAACATAGTTACCGACGTTGGCTGGGTTGCAGTCTTCCAGTAATGGGTGACCGAGACTCATCAGCTTGACCTCGTGGTTACGGTCAACGTAGCAGTTGATTGTCCGCATGTTACTGTCGTCACCAGGGATAAATTCCTGGAGAATCAGATCACCCTTGTATGGACTGTGTTCGTAGATGATCTCCAGCACTTCTTGAAGACGCTTGGCATCATTGATGATGTAGGCCTTCTCGTAGCCCTCAAAGTTTCCCTTGTGCCATTCAACCGCGTCCGCTGCCTTCAGGGCAATTGGAAACTCAAATGGAGACTGGTAATGCTTGTAGTCCGTCTCTGGGGTCAGAATATCGGTCTTCGGGTATGGCAGACCGTACTGTTCGCAGACCTGGTAGAACTCTTCCTTGTTGGTCAGCTTAGCGACTTCCTCATAGTCGGCGTATGGGCAGGCCATGTACTTGGACAGTTCCTTGCGGTGCTTGCTGACTAACTCGGTGTAGTCATCCCCGCAACTAATCAAGACCACTTTCTTACCCTGGGCGATGTATTGCTTAGCAGCATCAATCAGGACCTTGGTAAATACATCGGGGGCCTGCAGGTTCTCGTTAAAGTGTAGGTCGACAATCTTGGAATACTTGGTTGGGGCCAACTCGTGCCGCGCGTACAGGTGGGACTTTACCCCATACTTTTCATACATCGACCGCGCCATTCCGTAGGCATTAAAATCGCTTCCTAAAATCAGCGGAACAAATGGTTGTTCGCTCATCCTTGCTCACTCCTTAAAATTCAGCACTGTATATTACGAACCCCTATTTTACCATACTTCAGGCTCAATAAATCCCCAATCATTGGTCAGCCTTAACGAGCCGGTGCTGCCAGCGGTAATTGGTAACAATCGCAATAACCACTACCACTGCCAGGGCCGTCAGCAGGAGATAATCAATCCGCCCACCGACGAAAGTCCGTTGAGCCAGCGAGCCGCCGCTGTGCTGCTGGGTCAGCGCAATCACGGAAGCCAAAAGTCCCGTACCCAGGGACCCGGCAAACTGCTGAACCATGTTGAAAATCGAGTTAACGTCGGAGCTGTTGCGCTGTTCAACCAGGACGGAAGCGTTGGAGATCGTGTTTCCAAAGGCAAAGTTAAAGCCAGCCCGCAGGATAACGAAGAAGATCATCATCCACCAGGCCGTCAGCTGGTGCTGAAAGACAACAAAGCACGTTGTCCCCACCAAGAGCAGGGTCCCACCAAAGGTCACTGGTCGTCTAAAGCCTTGTTCATCTGCCAGTCGGCCCGCCAGCGGTGCCAAGAATGCTCCGAGAACCGACCCTGGTAGGAGGATCAGCCCAGCGACCGTCGCCGAGGTATGCAGCACGTACTGGGCATACAGGGGAATCACCAGGGAAATCCCAATGTTGATAAATTGAAGGCTAAAGTAGGTCAGCGTCGACAGCCGCAGGGGCTTAACCTTGAAGACCGTCAAGTCAAACAGCTGGGAGTGACCATGGTTGTTGATGTAGACAAAGAGGCCAAAGCAGATCACCGCTACTACTAACAGGCACCAGAAGAGCGGGCCAAAGCCACCCTTCCCGATGGTTGAGCAAGCGTAGACAACGCTAAATAGCGCTAGCGCCAGTGCAATCAAGCTCCCATAGCTAAAGGGCCGGTCGTTACCGAGCGGCCGATTACGAATGTAGAGCTGACCAACCACCAGACTGATCAGGGCCAGCGGCAGGAGCAGCCAGAAGATCATCCGCCAGGAGAAGGTCTCGGAGATGAAGCCCCCATATGTTGGTCCGAGCGCCGGGGCGAACGAGATCACCATCCCCGCAAAGCCGGTCATTGCCCCCAGTTTCTCCCGCGGGATCTCCGTGAAGATCAGGTGAAAGAGAATCGGCGTTGCCAGTCCCGTAGCCACGGACTGGATTAACCGGCCGATCAAGAGCATCGGAAAGTTCACCGCCATGGCGCTCAGGACGTCACCGATGATGAAGGCGGTCACGGCAATTAAGTGTAGCCGACGTGCGGTGAATTGCCGCAGGAGATAGGCCGTGGTCCCCATCGTGATCGTCACCATCAGTAGGTACCCGGTGGTGATCCACTGGATGACATCCAGCGAGACGTGAAAGAGACTGGCCAGTTCCGGATAGGTCACGTTCATTGAGGTCTCGTTCAGGATCCCAATGAAGGTCATCAGTGCCAGAGCCCCCAAGGCAGCGTAAATATGTTTTGGTTTTGTCTGTTGCAAAACAACCCCTCCTTAGGTAATTACAGACAAAAAGGGTGCTAACGGTGATTTTGCTCCACCATAGCACCCTTATATTCTTTGGTAACGAGTCAATTATACCAAAGGTCATCTTGAATTTCATGCAGGGATTTACAGTTGGCTGAGCGCCTGCAGCCACTGACGGGTCCCCTCGTCCAATTGCGGATCAATCGTGAACGGGAACGGGGATAGCAACGCCCGCACCTTAGCCCAATCAATCGCGCTATCATGGTAGATGCTGCCGTACAGCAGCTGAGCCGTCTGCTGTTGCATGGCCGCCGGAACGTTGGGCCGCTTCAGAAAGGTGATTGCCGCCGCCTTCTTAGCCAGCAATTGGGCCACCGTCTTCGTCAGGTCAGCCGTCGTCACCGTCGTGGTTACATAACACCGCTGGGCTAGTGGAACCGCCGGCAGCTCCTTTTTGAGGAAGTCCTGCAGGAGGTCCCACTGCGGCAGCAGCTGCATGTAAAACTGCCAAGGAGCCCGGTGGTTGATGTCGTCCAGCAATTCCGGAACCAGGCTGACTAGGTCCCCCTTAGCTTTAACCAGCTGATCGAGCACTTCAATCAGAAAGCGCTGAGCCGTCTCCTGGGCCGCATGCGGGATCCGCTTCTTGGCCGTCAGGTTGAACCGGACAAGGAGGAAGTCCGGCAGCTGGGCCGTGGTGATGGTCTGTCCCTGCTGGTGACTGCGGACCTTGAAGTTGTTGAGTTGTTTGAGCCGTGCCGACTTGGCAAATTGTCCCTGTTTTGGCATGATTGATTTCCTTTCTATCTATGAAAAAAGTTCCTAAGACATGATAGCACATCTTAGGAACTTACTTATTTTAATGAGTTAATTGCTTCTTCCGGTTACCCTCATCATCACGGAATGATGACTTGATTGGGTAGGTCAGGTGAATTGTGGACGGAACGACCAGTGGAATGACAATCACAAGGATAATCAGACCACAGATAACGGTCATCGCCACTTCGATCAGCGTTGGAATACCAGACGGGATCAATGCCGCGAAGGTACCACTCAGGATAATGGCCGCGGAAATAACCACGGTCCCGATCTCCTTGGCCGCCCGCACGATCCGCTCAGTCGGCAGATACTTGGTCTGATCGATGTTCCGGTAACGCATGACGAGGAAGATACTGTAGTCAACCCCGAGGGCCAGCAACATGATGAAACTGAAGAACGGTGTGTTCCAGGTCAACATCGGCCGACCAAGGAAGGCCCGCGTCATCAGGTGGGTCAGCGACAGGGCTGCCATGTAGGCAGAAACCAGGGTCCCCAAGATGTAGACTGGCTGGAGGAGTGACCGGGTAATCAGGATCAGTGCTAACCCAATCCCGATCACCATGATGGCGGCGGTCCGCATGAAGTCGCCACCGGCAACACTCTTCGTGTCTGTGATCTTAGATGACTGACCACCGACAACCACAGTGGCGTGGCGCAGGGCCGTCCCCTTCAGGCTGTAACGAACCAGGTCAGTGATTTGCGGAATCTCCCGCGTTGCCCGGTCACCACTTGGATTGGAGTTAAGAACAATCGTGATCTTAGCCGTCTTCTTGTCAGCAGACAGGTAGTTATCGATGGCCTCTTGGAACTCACTGTTGTGCAGCTGATTGTTTGGAATGTAGAAGGCATTGGCTGCCGCGGAGTTTTGCAGGCCGGTCAGGTAGTCACCACCCTGACTGAGGCCATCACTCATCCGGCTAACTCCCTGCATCATCTGCATACCACTCTGCTGCTGGGCCTGCAGCTGGGCTGGACTAGCACCAGACATGGCTGCCTGAGCTGCTGCAGCACTGGCCTGACTCTGCATCCCCGATGAAAGCTGGAAAATGCTGGACTGGGCCGTGCCGAGCTGGCCAGTGATTTGCTTCAACTGATTGTTAACGTAGAGTTCGTTAACCTTGGAACCAGCGGGCTGGGTAACAGAAGCCACCGTCTTAACCCCGTTGTTCTTCTTCAGTTGGTTAGTGACTCGATCGATCAGCATCAGGTCCTGCTCGTTATCGAGACGGTGCTTGAACTTGATGTAGACAGTCGTTGGTTCCGCCGTCCCCTTGGAGAAGTGGTCTTCAACGACCAGCAGCCCCTTCTTGGACGGAACGGTGTTGCTGATTTCGTCAGCGTCATCGTAGTTCAAATGGTTATGGTAAGACAGGCCGATTGGCAAGAGGATCGCAAAGACCACTACTAGGGTGATGATCGGGTGCAGAACTGAACTCTGCGCCATCTTATTCCACGGCTTACTGGTGGATTCACCGGTGAACTTCTTGTCTGGCCAAAACATCTTCTTACCAAGCGTGGCCATGAAGAATGGATTCAGGGTCAAAAGCAAAACTAACAGGACGGCAACCCCAACGGCCACCCCGACCGCTGACTGGTAAACCGAGAACTTAGCCAATGCCAGGGAGGTGAACCCGATCAGGATTGAAGAACCGGAATACAGGATTGTCCGCCCCGCCTTGTGCTGGGCTTCGCGGGCGGCCTCCCATTTATCCATCCCCTGACCGAGCTTTTCCTTGAACTGGTTATACATCAGAATGTTGTAATCAGTCCCGATCCCGAAGAGGACAATTACCATGAAGACCTGGGTAAAGTTGGAGAATGGGAAGTTCGCGTGCTTTACCAGGTTCGTGACGATACTAAATGAGGTGATAAAGGCAATTCCCACGTTCAACAAGGAGATCAGTGGCGTGATCGGTGAACGGAAGACCAGGAGCAGGACAACGAAGATGAAGATGACTGAGATGGCCTCGGTCTTCTTGATCCCCTCCTGAACCGCTCCGGAGAAGTCATCGTTTAGGATGTCCGCCCCGGTGATGTAAGTCTTAACACCATTGGTCTTGGCCGCACTGGACAGCTGGCGGTTGATGTAACGCAGGGTCCCGTGATTTTTGCTGACGTTCAGCTGGGCGATCTCCGTGGTCTTATCCTTGGAAATTAGCTGTTTACGCGTCGCGGCATTATCATTCGGCCCCGTGACCGCCTTAATCCCATACTTACCACTGTGTTTTTCCAGGTGGTCAATGGTCTTCTGGACATTTTGCTTGTCCTTCTTCGTCATTGCCCGGTCGCCATTGTTGAACACCGCCACCACCTGGTAGGTGTTGTTCTGGTGGTGTCCCCAGTGGTCATTTTGCAACGCACTGGCAACTTGGCTCTGGGCACTCTTCGGCAGGTTGATTGCAGAGTGTTCACGGGTTAACTGGTTGACGTTTGGCAGGGCAACGATAGCAACCACCGTGATCACGATCCAGGCAATCAACGCAAATACGTGATTGTGAACCAATTTCTTCAAAATAACAAAATCCTTCTCTCTTAATGTCCGCCGGTTGGTCCTGCCAAGGCCAGCCGTTTTTGGACAGCATGTTGAACAGTTTAATTCTTTAAAAGGGACTCATTCAAGCACAATTAGAGATATTTGTTTTATTTTGGTACATTTATCGTAAATTAAACTTTAAAAAACAAAAAGACGATGGTCAATCAACCATCGTCTTTAATCAGTTGGGCTAGCTGGATTCGAACCAGCGCATGACGGTACCAAAAACCGTTGCCTTACCGCTTGGCTATAGCCCAATAATAAAGATGGAGGAGGGTGGATTCGAACCGCCGAACCCGAAGGAACGGTTTTACAGACCGTCGCGTTTAACCAGACTTCGCTACTCCCCCAAAAGGGTTCATCAATCAGCTGTGCAAGCACAACTAATCAACGTTTATTATAATACCCAATTCCACAACTAAATGCAAGCCCTAATTTCAATTTTTTTACTGAAGTTCCCCTACTAAACAAAAAAGCCCGCCGAACACGTGCCGGCAGGCTTTAATAGTAATCAAGTTTAATTGTAATGCTTAGTCAACGCCACCCATGAGACGGTGGATCCGCTTGACGAAGAACATCAGGATAACCCCGAAGACGATACTTACGATCCCGATCGTCAGGAAGTAAGGAACTTCCGTTGCAGATGAGTAGAACTTAACGATCTGGGCGTTAACTGCTTGGGCAGCGGCATCGGCCAGGAACCACATACTCATCATCTGGGACTTGAAGGCCTTTGGTGCTAACCGCGTCGTAACGGCCAGACCAATTGGGGAAATCAGCATTTCACCAATTTCAACAATGAACCAGGAACCAACCAGCCAGAATGGGGAAACCCGTCCGGCAGTGGTACCGTGGATCAGTGCTGGCAATGCCATGAAGGCGTATGACAGACCGGCGAAGACCAGTCCGGCAGCGAACTTACCAGGGGCACTTGGCTGGTTCTTCCAGTGATCCCAGAGGGTAACGAATACCGGCGTCAGGATCATGATGAACAGTGGGTTCAAAGTCTGGAAGTTAGCAGCAGCGAAGTGCCAGCCACCGATGTGAAGGATCGTCCGTTGTTCAGCGAAGAGGGCCAGAACAACCGAACCAGATTCTTCAATTGCCCAGAAGATAACAGCGGCGATGAACAATGGGATGTAAGCAAGCACCCGTGAGTGTTCTTCCTTCGTTACCTTCTTGGAGTTTAACATCATGATGAAGTAGTAGATTGGCAATGCGATCGCGATAATCGTGATGATCGTGATGATGTTGGTGATGTTCAACTGCCCCATTGCAGCCAGCAGACCAAGAACAACAGCCAGGACAACCACCCCGACCAGGGTCCAGATCATTACTGGACGGAGGCTTTCCTTATCAATCGGATCGTCTGGGTACAGGCTATCCTTTGACAGGTACTTCCGACCACCGATAACGTATTGGACCAGGCCAAAGAACATCCCGATAGCGGCCAGGGAGAACCCGGCGTGGAAGTTCATCTCACCATGGAAGAGGTTCAAGCCGAAGCCGTTAGCAGCCCACGGAACCGCCCATGGAGCAACCGCGGCCCCTAAGTTGATCCCGAAGACGAACATACTGAAACCGGAATCCCGGCGCCGGTCATTCTCGGAGTACAGGCCACCGACCATTTCAGAGACGTTTGGCTTCAAGAGCCCGGTCCCGGCAACGATCAATGCGATCGAGATGTAAAGGGCGCTGACCCCGAACGGTAGTGACAAGGCAATGTGCCCGAACATGATCAGGACACCACCGATGAAGACAGTCCGCCGTGGGCCCCAGACCCGGTCAGACAACCAACCACCGACAACCCCGGACAGGTAAACCAGGGAACCGTAGATCGACATGATCGATGCGGCGGTGGTTTCACTCATTCCTAGACCGCCCTTAGTGACGGCATAGTACATGTAGAATAACAGAATTGCCCGCATTCCGTAGTAACTGAACCGTTCCCACATTTCAGTGAAGAACAGGGTCGAGAGACCACGCGGTTGCCCGAAGAATGCGGTATCAATATCTTTTTGTTTGCTCATAAAGATTTGATTCCTCCATTTATAATTACAGTCAGATTAATCATTTGGGAATACTCATTCCGAATATTAGAAAAGTCTAACTTTCTTATAACAATGTAATTATTTTAGTCCTCCCCACTTGAATAGTCAATTACAAAATAAAGTTTTGATGAGAGAAAAGTGGGAAAACGTTTCATTTTACTTAAATTTTTTCAGACCGTAGACTACGTAAATTAACTTAATTAAGTTTATTAGTTAATTTATGGCTCTTTGTCAATCGGTAAGGATGAAGAGATTTTTGAGAACTAGACTAA
>CAMFOZ010000031.1 GCA_945971245.1 uncultured Lactobacillus sp. | reverse complement strand
AGTATAGGAGGCTGCAACGGGATTGCCTAGACGTATCGTTATTGACTGCTTACTTTCAAAAAGCGACATAGTGAGTATACAAAAATGCAGGAAAAACGACGATTTCAAATCGCTGATTTCCTGCATTCTAGCTTCTTTATATTTCCAAATTACCGTAGTGATTTACGATATCCGGCTGCCTGAGCTTCCGCTTCGGAATTGAAGTAAACGGCATTAGCTGGATTCATATGATAACCTTGTTGGTCTGGCGTGTGGTAGATATGTGAATTGGCATTACCAACAATCATTCCGCCAGCCTGATCAGTCTTCATATATCACCACTAGTTGACGAACTTGGCGTTGGTGAAGAGGCGTTCGCGTTATCGCTTGACTGTTCGCCGCTACTATCACTTTCGGCTGAAGAAGTTGATGAGCTTTCGGCCACTGGCTTGACGTATGCCTTATTGATAACCGTAAAAGTTTCTTTTTGACTTTTATCATTGTCATCACTTTTTGCCGTTATGACAAAATTACATTTCTTGGTTTTCGATGAGAGCTTTAAGGTCTTGGTAAAATTACCCTTATCATCAGCTTGAACCTTGTAATGCTTATTATTTCCACCCTGTTTAGCGACCGTAACCGTAGCGTCGGCATCGGTATGCCCATTAAAGGTGACACTTCCATCATCGTCGGAATTAATCTTAACAACCTTATTCGAAATCTGAGCATCCTTACCATCTAGAATATTGACTGCCAAATGACTTTGGCTTGCCAGAACCGGATGGGTGCTAGGGATAGTCATTAGACAGAGGCTAGCAACTAAACTAATAATTAATGAAACTATTTTTTTCAAAGGAATTCCTCCTAATTTAATAAAACTTTAAATAGATTATCATGGAGGAATATTGTTAGGCAAGCGGTTAAGTTAAATAATCAAAGCAAAGTTTGTTAATTTTTGGGCTTCTTATAGGACAGATTATTAGATTTAATGGGCAAATGTAAACTGGAGAGAATTGGCGGTTTAAAAAGATTGAAAGTATGTACAAGAGTTTTCTTGTAGTTATAAAATAATTAAAGATCAAGCTCTAGAAAAACGAATTCCCCTAAAATCGGATTTCCGACCTTAGGGGGATTGCTGTCTCTCTATTAGCTAAAAGCCCAACAGTCCATAGCGTTCATTGTGCCGCAACCGACCTCGTTGTTTCTCTTCTTCGATGAAGTCGTGGAACTTTTCACTTCGGTTGATAATAAACAGGGTCTTCTTGGCACTGGAAAGAATGGTCGTGTAGTTACCAGTCTTGAATTTAGCCTCTGGTGGCAGAATGGCCACTAAGATGTCGGACTGCAGACCCTTAAAGGATTCCAGAGTAGTTAACAAGATACGATTGGTCATTGCCGGAAGAAAACGGTGCAGGTCGTGTTCCTCCATTCTAACTCGCTTTGCTTTAGGATTATTGGGATCTAACCTCATATTATTAATATAGTTTCGAACGGTTTCAACATCTGCCTCGTCGGTCACTGTATTCTTATCGTTCTGTGCCTGTCTGAACAGGAAGTTATTCAATTCTATAAAATTGTTTTGGCTATTCATGTTGAACTTCTGCGTGTCACTGCCCAGCCGGCTGATTATCTCTTTGTACGTCAAAAACGACCGCCCCTGTTTTTTATCCTTTTCTACCTCGTCGAGAAACATTGAGACCTGAACAAGGGGATTGAAGAGGGGACACACGATTGTCACCTTCTGTGATTCATTTGCAAGAAAACGATTGCTATCATCCGGGGAGATTTGATACTTGGCATCGATGATTTTTTGAATGAAAGATAGCTCGTCAGCCGTTAAAATCGGACTAGTTTCATTAACCCCGTCATGGATGAATACGGAGGGATGTTTATCGTTGCCTGGCATCCGGCCGAGAACTAACCCCGATTCGGTGACGTCACTTTCGAGAAAATCACGATAGATGGTTTTAATGGAAGACATACTGCTATTGAGCATGTGCGTTGTGGGGATGATCGTAAACCCCTTCTTGATGACATCATCACTTAATGGCCAGTGTTCGTCATTGCTGGAGCCCTGCGCTTTATTGAAGATCACCTGTTGGGTAGGGTTGTAGGCGATGAAGATGTCATTGAAATTGTCTATTTCCAGAAGGACTTGAAGACCGTCACCAGAGATATCTTCTGCATTGTCGATGTATAGGCCCTCTGTCTCAAGTGGACTTCGGTCAAGTAAAATACTGGCGACGGTGCGAAATCTTACACCACTGGTTTGTAGTGATGCATCGCTGTTCAGTAGGCTCTGCAACATTAACCTAATCCGGGCAAGATTGGAGTATGTGAAGCTGGTAATCGTTAATGACTCCTTAGTTCGAATTGCTCGGAGCGCTCGTAAAACTAAGAGGGTTGTCTTACCAGTCTTTGCCAATCCTTTCACGGCTAATCGCTTGCTGGGATTATTGACAATTGACGATAGATAGGAATCTTGGCGTATCTTATCTGTGTTGGCTTTGATGTTCTGGTTAGCGAAGTTGAAGCCGATAAAGTAGTTGGCAATATCATACTCCTGTTGGTTGAGGGCGGTATACGGATTCTTCCTTAGCTGCATGACATTGGTGAAGATTTGGTTTTCGTCCGTCATTTCATCGAGCCAGACACTATGTGCATATTTGATGTAGTTATACTTGTCATCGCTTAGGTCTTCGATTGGCTGGCCCTGATCATCTTCGTCGAGTTGACTGCGATCGACCACTAGCAGGGTGTTGATTGCAAAGCGCTGTTTGAGTGTTAGTCGTTCTGCTCTAACCGACAGTTTATAATCATCATAGCAATTTGCGGGGTATTCGACCATGTCAAACGTCTTATTAAGGATTAGTTGATTCTTGAAATTATATAATTGGTGGGCACCCGTGCTGATTTCATCACTGTTATTAGCATTAAGCACATCAATTAGCCACAGCTGATAAAAGGTATTTCCCGCATCGTCATGTAGGCGAGCCTCCAAGACCAGGTTGATATTGGCGTTAATGGTATCAGGGTGGACATACATGGTGATGTCGTGCCCTTCGTATGCAGTGGAACTGAAATGATTCTGCAGGTTATTAATTGTCTGTTTTTCCTGTGGTGATAGGTTAGGAACGTAGGATAATTCAGGGATGATTTTAAGCATGATAAGGATCCTCCAAGGTTATTTTGACTTAAGTATACATCATGTTATGGAAGCGTTTTCTATTAAGGCGAGATTTTAGGCTATTTATTGGTGCATGGTGCAATTTAATTTTCCTGTTGCCCTCCTCAGTCTGCATTCTTCGTGCTAAACTGAGGTTATCAAACGAAAGGATCAGTCATTATGCGAGATGAACGATTAAATGACATTATCAACGCTTGGTGGTGGGCGGAGCGTTTTGAGAGTGGTAATCTGCCAAGCCTGGGCCGGTCACCGTGGCGTTCACCCGAAGAACCACCGAAACCGGGCGGCAAGGGGTCACTGGCCTTCCTCGGTGTCTACGACAAGACCAAGCTCCAGCAGACCATCAGTGCTGAGCGGTTCAACCATGCGGCGGAATATCAGGACAGTAACCAGATGGGCTACAGCGTGGCGGTCTTCTTGGATCGGGACCTTAAGTACGAGGACATCAAGATCCCTTATGCCACTTACCTGATGTATGCCCTTAAACACGGCAAGCTAACTATCTTGCGGGATACCAAGGGCTTTGAGAATTTCACGTCCCAGCTAACCCAGGAAGTTGAGGAACAACTCCTCGGCGTCAGCGGTAGTAATATTATTGACCGCTTGCTGGCACTTGACCAGCGGGTGAGTCGCCAGCTGGGCCTCCAGCAGGAGTTCGACCGGCGCCTCGGTAAGCTCCAGGGAAAGTGGAACTTCCGTTATAAACCGTTTGTCGCCGCCAGTTTCTATGCTGATGACCTGAAGCAGGTCCTCGATGCGGAAAACGATAATCCGTTGGTGAGCGCCTTCTTGACCGGGAACGATCACGCAGAGATTGACCAGGACTGGGCGGCGCTTCGTCAGGCGGTTAGCCTTAAGAATCTTCCGTTGGGGAAGTGGCCGAGTCCGGTAGAATACGGCAGTTCTCTGATGCAGCAGTTTGCCATCAACAACCTGACCAACCACCTACCGCTGACGGATTCCCAGGCATACATCCGGACGGTGAACGGGCCTCCGGGTACGGGGAAGACGACCCTGCTCAAGGATGTCTTCGCTGACATGATGGTCCAGCAGGCCCTGGTGATGGCAGACTTGCCGACGCCTGAAGCGGGTTACGCCGGTCAGAAAGCCCACAAGATCGGCAATACATATCACAATCTGTACCAGCTGATCCCGGAGCTTACCGGATTTGGGATTGTCGTGACTAGCAATAACAATTCCGCCGTTGAGAATATCTCCAAAGACTTCCCGATGACCGCAGAGATTCAAGAGCATGCCAAAGGCAACGGTACCGATGAATTTCAGGATCAGCTCGCCCAGGTGGACTTCTTCAAGGACTTGGCGGGGAAGATTCTGGCGACTAATCCTAAGAAGCCACGGGACGACGTTTGGGGAACCTTCGCCGTGCCGATGGGGAGCTCCGCAAAGACCAAGCAGGCTCTAGATTACGGTTATGATCTCTGGAACTATCTGAATAGCCATGCCACCAGTGACCTGGAATGGCAGGTAGCCGTTGCGGACTTCCGAGATCAGGTTGACCGGGTCAATCAACTGAAGGGTCAGCTGATGACACAGCTGGAGATTAATACCTCCCTGGGCCAGTGGATGCAGCTATCAAATGCGCAGAAGCAATTGTCTGTCCCTTACCTGGTCGATCCAAGTAACGCTGCCGAGAATAGCTTGAATGAGCAGCTCCGCCAGGCCCGGGCCGAGCTCTTCATTGCCGCGATGAATGTGCGGAAGAAGTTTATCTGCTACCCGGTCATTAACCGGAGCGGCAAGAAGAAGTTCCCCGTCCTGGAGGCCTACAACATCTTTGCCCAACGCTGGAACCTGACGGCTAATGCGGACGTAGTGACAGCCTTCCAGGATCTCCAGCTCCTCTTCCCGGTCATCAGTAGTACCTTAGCAAGCTTCCAATCAATGTTTGGGCGCTTTGGCGAGGGTGACCTGGACTATGTCTTTATGGACGAGGCCGGGCAGGCGACCCCATTATCAGCAGTCGGAGCCTTGTGGCGGGCCAAGCACTTTGTGGCCCTCGGTGATCCGGCCCAGATTGAACCGGTAGTCACTACCAATCCGGCCTTCTTGGACTTTATTGGTCAAGAATTAGGGGTTTCTTTCAAGAACTACCTTGATCCATCCCTGTCCGTGCAGCGGTTGGCGGACCAGGCAAACTACTTTGGACACCGGGATAACGGTCAGCCCTGGATTGGGATGCCACTGTGGGTTCACCGGCGCTGCCTGGATCCCATGTTCAGTATTTCCAACCGGATCTCTTACCACAACCATATGGTAATGGGGCTGCAGGCTGGCGATAATCGCTGGGCAAGCGGCTGGATTGACTCCCGTGGTCAGGCGCGGAATAAGTTTGTTCAGGACAATGCTGATAAGCTGGTGGCCCATATTCGCCAGCGGTTAGCCGATCCGCGCCTGCACCAAATCACGTTGGACGACATCTTTGTAATTTCGCCCTTTAGTGCAGTGGTGCGGGGGATCAAACAACGCTTGCACCGGGAGTTCAAGAAGAATTGGTCCTGGCTCAATGGTCACGTGGGGACCGTCCACACCTTCCAGGGAAAGGAAGCCAAGGTGGTCTACTTTGTCATTGGAACTGATCAACGCAGTGATGGCGCGGCCCGGTGGTCTTGCCGACAGCCAAACCTGATCAACGTGGCAGTAACCCGGGCGAAGAAGGAGCTATACGTCATCGGGGACGCTGAACGGTTACGAAAGAAGGATAACTACCGCGAGATGTACGAGATTTTGACCAAGCAGCATTAGGATAGTTAGCACTTAAAAAATGAATTGTGATAATTGGCTATCCAATTAGTAAAGCCTCCCGCTAGTGCACATGTAGTGAGAGGCTTTTTGTTATATCTGGTTGACGCTGTGACAACGTTTACATTTGCCTTGAGTCGGCGTAATATTAAAATATAGAGGCATTTTATGAGTGTTTCATCACTAAAATAGGGATAATAGAAAAGACTAATTAATGATTGGTTGTTTCTGCGCGGAATATAAATAGAGGGGTAAATCATGAGAAGGTCATTGATAGATGTCTTAATGGTAGTGGATGTCCTGTTTCTGATATGGACCGGTTATAAGATCGTGGCTATGATAATACCGTGGGTTGCCGTCAATTCGAAAATAATAGGTGGGATTATTGTCTTTGCTACACTCATCAGTTTGATCAGTGACTCATAATCCGGTCGTTTTGTCATTACTAGGGGAGTAATAAGTTAAAATGGGGCGAGCAAATGATATGGTACATAATTCAATTCGTTGTGGGGCTGGCTGTTCTGTACGGCTTGTACGTCATTAGGGATGCTGAGAACTATTCTGATTACCATCCCTCCAGTCATAGTGATTCCAGCCGTGGACGAACAGTAGGTACCAGCCGGTCTGATGTTAATAATTATGATTCTGATAGTGGTTCGGTAACGACATATGATCATGCGGTGACACCATATAATGGCTACCATGCGCAGACGGGTGACATGCAGGCGCCAACCAAACCGGTCCATAAGAAATCCCCATATCCTGAAATCGTCTGTGTGGTAGTAGAGAAAAGATACAATCGGACCCGGGACAACCAGATGCAATGTTGGCTAACCGTCGATATCCGTGGTGGCGGTGAGTATGATATGAGTAAGTATATTGAGATGTCTAATATTGCATTACGCGCAAAGTACGATCGGGTGCAACCTGGGGATGTTGTACGGATTAGGTTTAAGGTTAATAACGGGTATAATAACATACTGGAGTTGGAGGAGGTTTAAGAATGTTATCTATTAGCCTATTGAGAGAAAATTGTCTAAAAGTATGTGTTGAATTATGATAATTTGCTTAAAACCATTGTCGGCATGCTATTGATGTTGTACGATTGCATCATGGGGAAATTTAGGGATAGGAAGATAATAGGAAATGTTACTAGATTTATTAACGAGGAAAGAGTATTTTGTGTGTCCAAAATGTCATGAGCATTATGAATTCAGTCATAGTCGAGTAAAGAATATGCTGAAAAAGTATGGACACGTGCGCTGTTATTACTGTCAAACAGAGCTAAAGCAAATCGATAAATAATGTGAGAGCATGCTCTATGGTATATCGCCATGAGGATGCTTTTCTTTATTACACTTAAAGTGGGGAGAATTGATTTTCGATCGTCCTGGTGTAGAATAAGGCTGTATAAATTTTAAGAATCAGGTTTGAAAAACTACTCATCAGATATGAGGGGTGTAGTGTACACTTTTTCAGATTTGATTCTTTTTTGTTCCTCATATCTAAAAACAAGCTAGAAGGGACAGATTACGATGAAAAAATTAAAGAAAATGATCGTATTTATGCAGGATAACGAACACTTTACGATTCCCCAAAGGATGGTTAAACGGCTTTATTTGAAAAGATTTGAACCGGTCATTGGAATTGATGGTGATGGTAATTTGCGCCGGGCAATGCAGGTCGGGGAGCTCAGCATTACGGTGGACGAACGGATGCTGAATACGATCAAGACGCCTAGTATCTCGGGGGAACTCGGGAGCCGGGGGTTGTACGATGCCAAGGAGATCCGCTTGGTATTTGATACTGGCGCCACCATTCAATTGATTTTACCGTGGAAGAATCGCGCGGGCGAGCCGGCTTACAACCTTGATTGCTACCAGGGTTACCCTAAAGCCGGGACACTACAGCTGTTTTGGAGCGACGATGAGTACCAGGTCGCTGAACAGCAGAAAATTGACCAGTTATTTAATCGGAAGAGGTAAGGAAAATGAAGTTATCGGAAGTTGAGGTAGTGTTTGAACCGTGTGATGATATTTTCCTTGAGCCAGTGGACATCCAGAAAATAAGTCTGGGTATACTTAGCTTTGGACTGACTGGTAGTGGCGATCATATCGAGAAGCGCTACTCAACCAATGAAGTCTACCTGGAGATTCGCTTGGATGATCAGAATGCTGAAGAAAAATGGGTCATCGGACGACTGGACGCGTGTGATATCACCCACCTGGCGCTAAAGATCGATGATGAATGGTGGTATGTCCGTGTTCCCTGGGATGCGCGTAGTGAAAATACAAATCTCAAGCAGCAGGGGTACTACGATGCTAAGGATAAGCTATATAAGCTCCTCATCACCGAGAATGATACCAGCTACCGGCACTTTGCCGAGTTGTATGATGACAGTAACGACTGGAAATGGGTTCGCTTTTATTAGTGTATTATAAGGAAAAACTAGACTAAGCCGCCTTTGGTATTAGTCTAGTTTTTTAATATCCTATTTAATTTGATAGTTGTTGCGGGGGAACTTGGTGTAGTCCCAGTTAGTGGACTGGATGATCAGAATAAATACATAAATCGTCCCAATCCCGGTCAGGCACCAGAGCCAGTTGTAGCCACTGTGCCCAGCGTCATGAAGCCGTTGTACGATGGCAAAAATATTGAGAACGGTAAAGAAAATAGTGTAGACGAAAAGAATGATTGACGTAAGTGACGGTGAACCATAGTAGGCGTCAGTCGGCTGGGTGGCATCGTAGATAAATGAGATCACAAACTGAATGATGGCGAGGCCAAGGTACCCCCACCAGTAGTCAGCCCGTCCCATGCATTGACTGGCGTGGAAGGCGGTCTTTAGCCAGAGCTTGGTTGACCTGATTAAACCTGGGTTACCGGAACCATTATAGGCACTCGGGACGATAGCAGCGTGGGGATGCGACCACTCTGCTTTGGTAGTCGCAGTCGGCTGCGTCGGCTGACCAGTTTGCGAAGCCTGGGATGTGTTTGCGGCCGACTGAGCAGATTGCGCCCCACTAGATGCGGTCGATTCTGCGGTTGGTGTTAATTCGTAACCACAGTTGGGACAGAAACGGACGTCCGCAGATAGCTTCTGACCACAGTTAGGACAAAATTTATACATTACTAAGTAACTCCTCCGAATATTGATAATTACAGAGCAAGTATACCATATGGTGGTGACTAGGAAGTTTAGATAGTGCGATCTATATATTTAATTATCTAGGTAATGATTCAGATTTACCGTTCACTGAAGAAAATGTTATGTTGGCTGAAGGCCATATCAAGGTGATGATTGTAAACGCTGAAATGCCTGAAATAATACCGTTGTAACCCCTTTTTTACTATTGAACGTAATAGTGGGGCCGCGATAAAATGGGAAGTGTAATTAAAGGAGGAGAGCAGGATGGGCTTATTTAACAACCATCACTCGGGATCACGAATTATTATTAATGGTCATACAGTGAGTGCCGAAGAATTAGTGGATCAATATAACGATCTTAGTAAACAGGTTGATGATCTTCAAGAACAGCTAGATCATGCCTGGGCAACCTTGAGCGTTGATGGTCAGCAGATGACAGTTGATGATGTGCAAGACATTATAAAGCAGTGGCAAGACGCGACTAAAAAAGCAAAGTCAGTTGCGGATCAGTTGGCAAAATTAAAGGCCGAAAACGCCAAGCTTCGGGCAGCTCAATCCATAACTATTGGGGATAAGCCAATTACAATTGACGAATTGATTGATCGCTACAATGATCATCTTAAGCAGGTTCGGCAATTGCAGGATCAGGTAGCAGCGTTGAAGGATAAGAATACTGAGTTAGTAAAAGCTGCGCAGGATGAGCAAACACTGGAAGTCGCTGGCAAGCGGATCACGATAAAGGAGTTGTTTGATCGCTACAATGGCCTTCTCGCATCATACCAGGATGCTCGTAACGAAACCCATCGACTCCAGATCCAGCAAAATGGACATGCAAAGTCTCTGATGGTGAATGACCAAGAGATGACGGCTGACGATGTGCAAAAATTGATCGATCAGCGTGAGACTGCTACTGAACAGGCTAAGTCTGCTGCAGATCAGATAGCAGAACTAAAGTCTAAAAACGCCGAACTGGCGAAGGTGGCACAATCGGTCCAAGGACTAACAATTAATAAGAAGCCGGTTACCATTGATGAGGTCATTAAGAAGTATAACGAACACCTTAATCGTCTTCGCCAGGCTGATCAACAGATTAAGCAGCTCAAGGAGCAAGCAAAGTCTTTGACGGTGAATGACCGCGAGCTGACAGCTGATGATGTCCAGAAACTGATCGATCAGCGTGAGGACGCTACTGAGCAGGTAAAGTCAATCAGTGCGCAACTAGCAGAATTGAAGTCTAAAAACGCCCAAATGGCCAAGATTGTTCAGAAGGTTCAGACGTTAAGGATTGCTGGTAAGCCCGCGACAATTGAAGAGGTTGTTCAAATTTATGATAAAACTGTTAAGCGTCTTGAGAATTCCAATCAGGAGATCAAACAACTGCAGAGTCAGCTTAAAGAGCAATCAACGTCCTTGATCGTAAATGGCCAAGAGCTGACAGCCGATGACATTCAGAAGTTGATTAATCAGGGCCAAACCGCTGCTGAACAGGCCAAGACAGCTGCAGGCCAACTGACGGAGTTAAAGAACAAGAATACTGAATTAGCAAAAACAGTTGATGAGATGGTCAATCGCTACAATAATGTTCTCAACCAGTCCCAGCAGGCCCAAAGTCAGATTAAGCAGCTTAAGAACCAGTCTGCATCGCTGAAGGTAAATGGTAAAGTATTGACCGCTGCTGATGTTCAAAATTTGATTGTCCAGCGCCAGGATGCCGCTGATCAGTTGAGAAATGCCAATGCTCAACTTAAGGCGAAGGCGCAGGAACTCGCATCTGCCCAGCAAGTCAACGTTAATGGCAAGACCATGCCAGTGACGGAGTTGGTTAAGCGCTACTGCTACCTCCTTCAACAAGGACAGTCGCGGCCACGGACCAATTCCCAACCGACCCCACAATCACAAAGCACTCAACCAGCTCGTAGTTCTGCTGTCCCAGTTTCAAATGCAGACCGCGAAAAGCTGATTGATCGTTACTACCAAGATGTCCAGTCCGTTCTTGGGGATTATCAGGACCAGGTTGAGAATTTACAACAAAAACTGACGAAATATCTGAATGGGAACGGACAAGCTGAGTTCCTCCAGCTGGCCGAGAGCAAGATCTCAGCGAATAGTTACCAGAAGTTATTCGCCGAGCGGAACAAGCAGATGGTCCGTTACATTGAGAACCACCAGTACCAGGAAAAACTGGTTCGTCCCGAAAAGCAGGCGGATAACCCGCACAATGAGCTCCGGGGGGTTGATTACTGGGGCAACCTTATCTATCGTTATCGGCGGGCACTTTCTAGACTGCTGGACCAGAATAAGAATGTTCATCATGACTTTAAGTATGCTTACCGTTATGCTAAGCCGACCGCTCTCCAGATTAGTGAGCGCAAGCCATCCTATTTGACCGACCAGAATGTTCTCGACCTCCGGACCATTTACAGTGGAATTAAGGACGAGCAAGATTGGCATAAGAAAGTGGATGATTTCCGCGATCAGGCGAAGACCTTACTCAAGGGTGCCGAAGGGGAACGGATCGTCCGCAACGTCGTTAAGTCCTACGCTTATAACCGGGTCCTGACCTCCCTGAACCTGCCATATGAGTACCAGAAAGGGAAGGTAGACAGCAACCAGATTGATTGCATTGTGGTTAACCAGAAGGGAATCTTTATTCTCGAAATCAAGAACTTCAATGCTGATACACTGGGAATTGATCGCGATGGCTTTGTTGTGTACTACAAAAAAGACGGCACAGCTACACGATATCAGAATATCGCTAGACAGGGGCAGAATCACTATAAGGCCGTTCAGCGGATTCTGGAATCAGACGAAACGCTCAAACCACATATTCGTTACCTTAAGAAATACATGCGCGTTGTCTATGTCTCAACTAATCCGCACGCTAAACTTAAACCGGCTGATCCAAATGCCAAACACCATTATCACTTCATCGGTTTGGATGGCTTACGCGAATACATTGATAATACCAATGGGAATTTGCGGCCTGAGATTATTCAATCCGTGGTCGATGCAATTGGCAATAATCAGCAAGCCGAGAAGCGTTACGACCACTTATGCTACCCATCTGATCCAGTAAAGCGGGTCGATGATGTTTGGCAGCAGCTCACTATTATGAATCAGCTCCTCAAACTAAAGCTCGACGATTTTGTGGATCGGTATGATCCTGATATTCGACAGCAGTTAGATATGGCCGGACTGGTGACGCGGGATGGCTATGTAACCAGTAAGCCGCACCATAAAAAATCTGAAAAGTGATTAGCTGTCTTACAGATCAGGTGAATATTGACAATCACCAGCTGAATCTTTAACATTGAATAGGCCTATATCGGGATTTGTAGAAAATGCAAATCCCCTTTTTATTGAACTGATGGGAGGATCATATGAATAAATATTGTCCAAAATGTGGGACGGCGGTGACCGCGAAGGCTAAGTTTTGTCCAAAGTGCGGTTTTGCCTTCCAAGACGGTGACAATGGAGTAAAGCAGGATGCCGCGGGGGATGTGACGGCGCAGTCAGTGAGCGCGGCACCTGCTGATTCAGCGGCGGCAAAGAATAGTCAAGCTGCAGCTCCTAAGAAGAACCAGGCACGAATTGAATACGATGATAAGCATGCCAGTTCCAAGAAACACTGGACGCGGTGGGTTGTAGCCGCAGTGGTGGCTGTGGTGCTGATAGTATTTGGCTACCGGCAGTTTTACGTTCCTCACACGGTTGAGTCCGCCTTGGATGCAAATAACTTCACGGCGGCGAAGGGCTATACCGCTTCGGCAAACCTGAGCAAGCATGAAGTGGTTATTTACCCTAACTCAACTGCTGAACAAAAGATTGCCCAAGAACTCACCCAAAACGAATACGATACCCGGCGGATTGCGGTTGAAAATAATCTGGCCGATTTAGCCCGTGACCTAGCTGGCAAGACCTTTGGTACGTGGAAGGTTGGGATTGTACTAAGAGACAGTCAGGGATCAACACTGATGTGGGAGTACAACGGAACCAAGGAAACACATCGTTTCCAGACTTCTAATGCGGGTCGGCAGTTACGTGAAGAATACTTAAATGAAAAGCTCAGTAGTAATATTGGCTTTCTATTAGGGGGATTATAAAATGGCTGAAGAACAAGAATATGTTTTCTGTACTAACTGTGGTACCAAGAATAGTCGGGATGCCAAGTTCTGTATTAATTGTGGGCAGCCCCTGGTTAAACCCAGGGAAGCTGATCACCCTGAACAACAGGCCACCGCTCATCGGCAGGATGAGAAGCAGTCTAGTGTGATGGACGCGACCACCTCACGGATCAACAGCTGGACTGGTGGCCGGGGCGCGGTCAAGGTCAGTCTGCGCGACTTCTTCGGTCAGGTTTTCCACCATCACACCGAGCGCGAGGCCGAGGATATTTTCATCGTCGGGACCGAGCACACAACCCCATCCCTGACGGACCTGGCAGATGACCGGGTTCAACCCTGGCTATTCTCCCGGGCCCTGCTCTTTACCCTGGTTTTGGCAGCCCTCTTGTGGGTACTGAGCATCCTCAACCCGCGTACTGGGGTCACCGTGTCGCTGGATGTGGCGATTGCTATTGCGGTGCCGGTATCGGCGCTGATCCTTTTCTTTGAAGTCAATGTCTACCGTAACATCAGCTTCTACCAGGTTATCCAGATCTTCCTGATGGGTGGAGCCCTGTCTTTGATTGTCACCATGATTCTGGATTCGTTACTTGGTAATAATGGTGAACTGAACCTTTGGGGGGCATTGACCACCGGGATTGCTGAGGAACTGGCGAAGGTGCTGGTGGCGGCCTACTTTATCTCGCGGCTGAACGTTAAGCATATCTTCAATGGGATGCTGATCGGGGCTGCTGTTGGGTCCGGCTTTGCGGCGTTTGAGAATGTCATGTACATGGTTAGCGATGAAACCGGGCAATTAGCAAGTGTCAGCGATGCCCTGCTTCGGGCACTTTTCTCCATCTCTGATCATACAGAATGGTGCGCTATCGCCGCGGCGGCTCTGGTCATGGTTAAGGGCAGTCGGCGCCTGAGCTTTGATGACTTCATGCAGCCCGCCTTCTTGCGGTTCCTGATTTCGGTAATCCTGATCCATGCGCTGTGGGACTGGAATGCCATCAGTTCGCTGTTGACGATGGCGGTCCTGGCGGTTATTACCTGGATCTTTGTCTTTGTATTGATCCATGCCGGGCTACGGGAGGTCAAGGAGATGCAGCTGCAGCTCAAGCAGCATCAATCGACAGCAAAAGTACAATAATTAAGAAATCGTCTCGCAACTATGATGCGGGGCGATTTTTTACGTAATAAGGACAATTGCGGGCCCTTAGGGATTAATGTAAAATAATTTTGAATTAATAATTGGGGGAATTTGTAATGAAATACTGTCCTAATTGTGGCAAGGAACTACCGGAAGACGCCCAGTTCTGTACCAACTGTGGTTATCGCCTGGCGACCACCGCATCAGCGCCAAAATCAGCAGCACAGGAGACCGCTGTCCAGCCAACTGCACACGCAACTCAAGATAAGAGTCAGGCATCGGTAGGTCATGAATCAGTACGGCATACGCCACGGGCGCGGATTGTTAACGATCGGCAGCCGCAGCGCCGTAAGCATCGTCACCGTTGGGGATGGTTGCTGGTGCTTATCTTGCTGTTAGCCGTAGCTGGCTTCTGGTTTTATAATAATCACGACAATGGGGATAACAGTACGGCCGCCCCAGCTAGTTCATCTTCGACTAGTCAGTCATCAGCGGTAAGCAGTTCTTCGGCTACACAATCATCGAGTTCATCCAATGATGTCGAGTCCACAGTATCATCTAGTAGCACGTCGGACAAGAAGCTCACAACCGATATTGGCCCTAAGAACACTGCGGCGGCGGTAACCTATTACGCGGCTAAGAACGGTGTCAGTCATTGGAAGGGTGTCTTGAATACGACCGACGGGATTACGGTTCAGTTGTCAACTAATGATGACCTCCTAAATGCGCTGTCGGAGCCGGGCCAGGGGATGGCCTACATGGTCTATGGCTACCACAATGTTGATGCCGACGATGAGACCGACTTCGTATACACGGTTGATCGAGACGACACGATCCATATCTATACCCTGCCAAACGATTTCGATAGCAATCAGACCTACGAACCGGAGATGGCGGTTTCTAAGCAGGACATGGTCAACTATCTGAATGATCATGACGATGCGGGGAGTGTTGCCAAGCTAAGCACTAAAGTTGATATTGATCGTTAGGCATTACCGCTACTTAAAAATGACCTTTCACTGAACTGTCTTAAATCTTCAGTGAAAGGTCATAATTTTTCTCGGTTAATGCTATTCTTGCCAAATAGAACTAAAATGATTAATGAATATGTTGATTGGGAGTGATGGTAATGAAGAAGGTTATAACAGGGATGGCAATTGGCTTAGCTGCCTTAATGCTGGCTGCCTGTGGGAATCAAACTAAGAGTAGTTCTGACAGTAGTTCAAATGGTTCGTCTAGCCAGGTGGCCCAGAGTACGAGCTCGAATAGTAGCTCTTCAATGAGTTCTTCGATGACGGCTAGTTCTTCTTCGACAGAGACTAATGTTGATAACAAGACAGTTGGGGTATTTGTGGCATTACTAGCTGATCCAGACTGGTTCAAAGATGGCGTCAACAATGATGGATGTACTACGGGGATGACGCCGCTAGCTTTGATTTAGGTAAGAACCTGGCTGGCTATAGCTTTGTGACTGCTAATGGTGACCCGACCAGTTACATCTATTACAAAGTCAATGGTGATAATGTGACCTACAAGCAATGGGTACCTGGTGAAGACTCAGTTGCTGATGGCCATATGGAAACTAAGAATATCAGTCTTTCTCGGCTAGAAAATGACTATTACGTTAACCAGGACCAGAAGAATGGAGAGCGTAAAATATTTTGTGTAAATTCTGAAACTTGAATTGAAAAAGGGAAAGC
>CAMFOZ010000030.1 GCA_945971245.1 uncultured Lactobacillus sp. | reverse complement strand
AATTCGGCAGGGGGCCTATTCCAATATCGAGCTCGACCAGCTTCTTCAACGGGCCGCACTGAAGGATAGTGACCGCCGTCTGGCCACCAACATTGTCTATGGGGTCCTTCAACACCGCCTGACCCTCGAATACTGGCTGCACCCCTTCGTGCACCGTAAGCTGGACTCCTGGGTTGAGACCCTGCTGTGGATGTCAATCTACCAGTACCACTACCTTGACCGGGTTCCCGACTGGGCAGTCACCAACGAGAGTATTGAGCTGGCTAAGCAATGGGGAAATCCCGGGACCCGCAAGTTTGTTACCGGTGTCCTGCACGCCATCCTACGACAGGGTCTGGCCGACTTGGACAAGATTACCGACCCAATCAAACGCCTGGCGGTTCAACAGAGTGTTCCGGAGTGGTTGGTAAAGGCCTTTGTTGACCAGTATGGTATGCCGACTGCCCAGGAGATCCTAACGGCGATTAACCAGCCGGCCCATGTGGTTATCCGGGTTAACCCGGCCGTTACCACGCTGACGGCGGTGGAGAAGGTCCTTGATCAACAAGGAATTGAGTACCGGCCAAGCGCTATCGCCCCGGATGCCCTGGTAATCACCAAGGGAGAGGTGCTCTCCAGTGACCTCTTCGAACAGGGGGCCATTACGATTCAGGACGAGAGCGCCATGTTGGCCGTTGACAGTATGCAGGTCCAACCCGGTGACCGGGTCCTAGATGCCTGTGCGGCGCCCGGTGGCAAGACGGTCCAGATTGCTGCTCAGCTCCAAGAAGGGCAGGTCGACGCCCTCGACATTCACCAGCACAAGACCCGCCTAATTCAAAAGAACGCCCGCCGGCTCCACGTTGCCGACCGGGTGGTAACGCACACCCTGGATGCCCGCAAGGTTGACGAGGAGTTTGCTGATGAAAGCTTCGACAAGATCCTGGTCGATGCCCCATGCAGCGGGATTGGCCTCCTGCGTCGTAAACCTGAGATTCGCTACAGTAAGCGACCAGAAGATAGTGAACATCTTCACCAAATCCAGCTGGCAATTTTGGCGGCGGTCGCACCAAAAGTCAAAAAAGGCGGTATAATTACGTACAGTACGTGCACGATCCTGCACCAGGAGAACGACGGCACGGTTCAGGCCTTCCTGGCTAACCACCCGAACTTCAAACTGGTCAAGACCCCAACGACACGTCATGTTAAGGATGATCGAACGACCGCTACGCTGACGATCCTGCCATCTGATTTCTCATCCGATGGCTTCTTCATCAGTAGTCTGCAGCGGGTTATGTAGAAGGGAATTCAGAGAATGAAAGTTGCCTATCAAACGGATATCGGCCGCCAACGGTCACAGAACCAAGACCGGGTTGCCCAATACGTTGATAAGAATGGTAATCACCTCGTTGTGATTGCCGATGGTATTGGCGGTAACCAGAGTGGTGACGTGGCTGCTGAGATGACCATCAAACGGCTCGGTCATCATTTCAAGATGGACGGCCCCACAGAACCGCTGGAAGCAATCCGGTGGTTTGCTCGGGAAGTCCAGATAATTAATGATCAAATTCTAAAAAAATCACAAGAAAATATTACGTACCAGGGGATGGGGACGACATTGGTGGCCGCCATTATCTTCAAGAAGACGTTAGTGGTCGCTAACATTGGTGATAGCCGGGGCTACCTGTTGCACAGGAGCACCTTGACCCAGGTCACAATTGACCATTCCCTCGTAAATGAATTAGTAATCAGTGGTGATATTACCGAGGAAGAGGCCCTAAAGCTTCCACAGAGCAATATTATTACCCGGGCAATTGGCATTTCAAAGGACGCCCAGATTGAGGTTAATCGTTTTGACTTCAACCCTGGTGACCAGCTCTTAATGTGCTCGGATGGCCTCTTCAAGACCGTTGCCAAGCGGGATATGGTCGAGGTTCTTCGGCAGCCCATTTCGTTGAAGGCCAAGTGTGCCCAGCTGGTGGACATGGCCAACTCGGCGGGTGGTCCGGATAATATCACTGTCTTAATCGGAATAAATGATGACCAGGAGGGTTGATTATGAATCCTGGAGACATGATTGGTCATCGGTATAAGATTATTCGCTCCCTTGGCGAGGGCGGAATGGCAAACGTTTATCTGGCCTACGACACCATCTTGGATCGGCGGGTATCAGTGAAGGTCCTGCGGCTCGACCTGCGCGATGACCCGAACACCAAACGGCGCTTCCGGCGTGAGGCGATGTCAGCAACCAAGCTAAACGATCCGCACATCGTCGGTATTTTTGATACTGGTGAGGAAAACGGGCTTCAGTACATGGTGATGCAATACGTTCAGGGAACCGACCTGAAGGCGTATATCAAGGCGCACTACCCGATTGCTCTGCCCCAGGTGATTGACATCATGGAGCAGGTCCTGTCGGCAGTTGAGGCGGCCCATGCCCATGGGATTATTCACCGTGACCTTAAGCCACAGAATATCTTGATCGATGAGAACAAAAATATAAAGATTACGGATTTCGGGATTGCCGTCGCGGTCTCCCAGAATTCGTTGACGCAAACAAATACCCTGATGGGGTCGGTTCATTATCTTTCACCTGAACAGGCCCGGGGAAGTATCGCGACAAAGAAATCAGATATTTATTCGCTAGGAATCATCCTGTATGAGCTGTTAACCGGGAAGGTCCCGTTTGAGGGTGAGAATGCCGTCTCAATTGCCATCAAGCATTTCCGCGAAGAGATTCCGTCAGTTCGTTCGGTTAATCCGCACATTCCCCAGCCACTGGAGAACGTGGTCATTCGGGCAACTGCTAAAGACCCAATTGATCGCTACGAGAACGTGAAACAGATGGCCGACGATCTGAAGACATCCCTGGACCCAGCCAGGGCGAAAGAGCCACGGTTGGTGATTAAACATGATGATAACGGCGAGACCAAGGTTATACCGTTGAACAAGCTACCGCATTACAAGAAGGCCGCCGAAGAGGGGCAGTCGACCACCCCAGCTAAGAAACCGGTCAAGAAGCAGCCAAGTCGCTGGCACCGCTACCGCCACCAGGTCATGCTGGTGCTTATCCTGGTAGTCGTGGCAGTTGTCGCTGGCTGCAGTTGGTGGTTCCTCTTGCGGCAGGTGATCATCCCGGATGTTGAGGGACAGACTCCCCTGCAGGCTGAGCAGCGCTTGAAAAAGCAGTCACTGCGGGTCGGCAACATTACCCGGGTCCATGACCAGAATGTCGCAAAGAACCACATTATTAGCATGCAGCCGGGACCGAGCGCCAAGACCCGGGTTAATAGCAGTATCAACCTGAAGGTCAGCAC
Organism: uncultured Lactobacillus sp.; assembly: GCA_945971245.1. Lineage (GTDB taxonomy): Bacteria > Bacillota > Bacilli > Lactobacillales > Lactobacillaceae > Limosilactobacillus. The sequence continues at coordinate 13,908 of CAMFOZ010000030.1, read as the reverse complement.
TGGTGTGAGCCAGTTGAAAATGGGCCGTTATGTTGGCCGGGACTATGAGGAAACCGCGAAGATGCTTCGGCAGAAGGGCTTCCGCGTTCACCGCCGGATGGTATATTCCGATACGGTCGATGCGGGGATGATTATGAAGCAGAATTACCGCAAGGGGACGATCGTCAAGCCCAATAACAGCATTATTGACTTTGAGGTGAGTGCCGGTAAGCAGAACATTAAGATTCCGAACTTCACTAACCAGGACGTCAGTGTTGTCCAGCAATTTGCTAATAAGCACAACCTGCAGCTGACGACCCAGCAGAAGAAGTCCAAGACGATTGCCACTAACCACGTGATCAGTCAGACTCCTAAGGCGGGGATGAGTCTCAACCATGGTGATACCCTGACGGTCACGATTGCCAACTCCGGTAATCAAACCAAGACCACCAACATCCAGATCAATATTCCGTTTGACGGCAATGGTGGCCAGCGGGAAAACCGGGTGCAGGTCTACATCCGTGATGCCAACCACAACATGACGATGGAGTATCAGGACATCACAATTAATCAGGAGACCACCATCAACGTGCCGTTTACCTTGAAGAACGGTCAGATGGGGGCTTATCGGGTTGTTCGGAACGGCCGGACAATCATGAGTGCAACGAACATTACAGGATAAGAGAGCGAGGCGTAACTTGAAGACAGGAACAATTCAACAATCATTGAGCGGTTTTTACGACGTCATTAGCGATGGCGAGATCTTTCGGACCCGGGGACGGGGAAACTTTCGCAAGCGCAAGATTAAGCCGATCGTTGGTGACCACGTTGAGTTTGAGGATGGCTACCTCTTGAAGGTTTTACCACGGGAAAACTCCCTGGTGCGGCCACCGGTAGCCAATGTTGATGCAGCGGTAGTGGTGACCGCGGCCACCCAACCGGTCTTTTCACCGAACCTCTTGGACCGGCAGCTAATTGCACTGGAGCGGCAGGGGATTACTCCCTTGATCTACTTCTCCAAGACTGACCTGCTGGATGAGGCCGAATATGAGCAGATTGACCAGGTGGCGACTGGCTACCGGGAAATTGGCTACCACGTCTTCTGCGCTCCCCAGCCATTTGCTGAGGACCAGCTGGCCCAATTACAGGACCAGCTGACCGGTAAGATTGTGACCATGATGGGCCAGACCGGGGCCGGGAAGTCGACCCTCCTCAACCACCTGGCCCCTAACTTAGACCTGGCAACGGGAGAAATTTCCCAAGCCCTGAAGCGGGGGCGTCACACCACCCGGAAGGTCAGTCTCTTGAACGTCAACGGCGCCTTGATTGCCGATACGCCTGGCTTCTCGTCCTACGAGACCTTTGACATGACGGTTGAAGAATTGCCGGGCCTCTTCCCAGAGATGCGGCGGCTCGCTCCCCAGTGTAAGTTTCGGGGGTGCCTGCACATCAAAGAACCGCATTGTGCAGTGAAAGACGCCTTAGAGAATGGTATAATCATGAAGAGCCGGTATGACGATTACCTGCAGTTTCATGAGTTGATCGCCAACCAGAAACCAAACTACAAGAAATAAGGGAGTTTTTAGAATGATTAAAGTAGCACCATCAATTTTGAGTGCCGACTATGTAAACCTGCAAAAAGACATCGAAAAGGTTGATAAGGCCGGTGCGGAATACCTACACATTGATGTCATGGACGGTACCTTTGTACCAAGCATTTCTTACGGACCAGGCTTCGTAAAGGCCATTCGTCCAATCACTAAGATGGTCCTGGATGTTCACCTGATGGTTGAAAACCCAGAACACATCCTGCCAATGTTCATCGATGCCGGTGCTGACATCATCGGGGTTCAGGTTGAAGCCACTCAACACATCCACCGTGCTCTGCAAATTATCAAGAACGGCGGTAAGAAGGCCGAAGTTGTTATCAACCCTGGTACGCCAGTAGCCATGATCGAACCAGTTCTGCACATGGTTGACCAAGTATTGGTTATGACGGTTAACCCTGGCTTCGGTGGCCAGAAGTTCCTGCCAGAAACGGTTGACAAGATTGCCCAACTGAATGCCATCAAGCAAGAAAAGGGCTACAACTTTGACATCGAAGTCGACGGTGGGGTTAACAACAAGACCGTTGTTGACTGCTACAAGGCTGGGGCCACGGTTGCCGTTGCTGGTTCCTACGTCTTCAACGCTGATGACCCTGCAGAACGGGTTGAAGCAATGCACGAAGCAACCAAGTAAGCAAATATCAATCGGCGTGATGCTGGTTATAATTGAGTGGGGTTCGGTATTCAGTACTGAACCCCATTTGTTTGTCTTTGCTTGAAAAAAGGAGAGATTACGATGCGTGTAAATGTAATGGTCGGGGGACCCCAGGAACAGATCCCAACAGAAGCGGTCCGACAACACCAGGATGAGACCTGGATTGGGGTCGATCACGGCGCCACCCTCCTCCTCGACTGGGGGATCAAACCAGTGGCCGCAATTGGGGACTTTGACTCCACCGCCCCGGCAGAATTTGCCCGGCTGAAGGACCGGCTGAAAGATATTGAAACCTATCCACCGGCCAAGGACTTCACCGACACTCAGCTTGGGATCATGACTGCCATCAAAAAATTTCACCCGGACCAGATCGTCATCTGGGGAGCGACGGGTGGCCGTCTGGACCAGGAACTGGCCAACCTGTACCTCCCCATGCAGGATCGTTTCATGGATTACCTCTCCCGGATTCAGCTGGTTGACCGCTGCAATATTGTGCGCTACTTCCTGCCGGGGACGTATTCCATCTACCGGCAGCCGGGCTTTGACTATTTAGCCTTTGTCAGCCTGACACCGGTGCGGGGACTGACGCTGCCCGACGAGAAGTATCCACTGGTCAACTGGTCGAGCACGATTCCTTTCTCCTGGTCGAGCAATCGGTTCACCAGTTCGGTCAACCACTTCTCTTTTGATGAGGGCGTCGTGGCGGTGATCTGGTCGCGTGATTAGGCTGTCATGGCGGGGACGATTTACTGTCTCGGGAGTGTCAAGGAAAAATACTTGAAAGAAAAACCTTGCACTGACCGGATGGCTATGGTAAATTAATTAGGTGAGTTACATCGCATCTATTGCGTAAACGAAATAAAGATGAGAAGAGGAGGGTACCACCAATGGCTAAAGATTTTATCAACGGTAAACGGACACGCTTTGGTAACAAGCGTTCTCACGCCCTTAACTCAAGTCGTCGCAGCTGGAAGCCAAACTTGCAAAAGGTAACCATTCTGGTTAACGGCAAGCCAAAGAAGGTTTACGTTTCAGCACGTACACTGAAGTCCGGTAAAGTGACTCGGGTTTAATTAAACAAAAATGATGTCGTCCATTTTGGACGGCTTATTTTTTATCAATTAATAAACCCCGTTAACTAATCTAAAATAGGGGTTACTTTTCTGACTTGACGTGCTATGGTAAGATGGTGTTAGCTTTTATTTAGTGAGTTTAAGAGTAGCGCTAAGCAGTGCTGACGATTTCAAAAGGAGGCCATAATAATGGCAGTAAAGATTAAAACCAAGGCAGGCACGATTGACATCGATAACGATGTAATCTCATCAGTTGTTGGCGGTGCCGCCACTGATAACTATGGTGTTGTTGGAATGGCAAGTCGGAAGCCGTTACGCGATGGCGTTAACCAGATCTTGCGACGGGAAAACTTCAGCAAGGGTGTTGTCATCCGGCAACAGGATAATGGAATTACCGTTGAGGTCAACATTATTGTGAGCTACGGGACGAAGATCTCTGAGGTTTCAAAGAGCGTCCAGTCCAAGGTAAAGTATAATCTAGAATCAATGCTCGGCATCACAGCAGACGCCGTTAACGTCTGTGTCCAGGGTGTTCGTTCGATGGAAGACTAGTTGGATACGGGAGGAAAGTTAATTGGCTGTCACAGAAATTACGAATCTTGAATTTGGCAAGATGGTCCAAGCGGCCGCCGACAAGCTCAATAAGAATGCCGAATTCATTAACTCTTTAAATGTTTTTCCGGTTCCTGATGGTGATACCGGGACGAACATGGCCTCATCTATGGCCAGTGGTGCAAAGTACGAGCGGGCTGAGAGCAGCACCGCGGTTGGCGACCTCAGCGCGGCCCTGGCCAAGGGCCTGCTGATGGGGGCCCGGGGAAACTCTGGTGTGATCCTGTCACAGATCTTCCGTGGCTTTGCCAAGGCAACGGATGGCTTAGACAAGCTGAGTGCTCAAGACTTTGTGGACGCCTACGCTAATGGTGCTAAGACGGCCTACAAGGCAGTTATGAAGCCCACGGAAGGAACCATCCTGACTGTGGTGCGTGAATCAGCCCAGGAAGGTCTCAACAAGATCAAGGAGACTGATGATCTGACGGAGATCATGCACACCATCTACGAAGCCAGTGAAAAGGCGCTGAAGACGACCCCCGATCTGCTGCCGGTCTTGAAGGAAGTCGGCGTAGTGGACTCTGGTGGTCAGGGCCTGGTCTTTGTTCTGCAAGCCTTCGATGAGGCCCTGAGTGGTCGGGTCGACAAGAGTGCTGACTACAAGCCGGACAATGCAGAGGTGGATGAAATGGTTAACGCCATGGACCACCAAAGCGTCCAGGGTAAGTTAGACCCTAAGGACATCAAGTACACCTACTGCACCCAGATGCTGGTGCGGATCGGTAAGGGGAAGCAGGTTACCCAGAAGTTTGACTACGATACCTTCTACAACTACCTGGCTAAGATGGGGGACAGTCTCCTGGTCTTAAACGATGATCAGGTGGTCCGGGTTCACGTCCACACCGAACATCCTGGCGAGGTTTTGAGCTGGGGTCAACAATTCGGTGACCTACAGACCATTGAAATTCACAACATGGTTTGGCAGCAAGAAGAGATCATGGAGCACGATGATGAAGAAGCTGAAAGCCCAGTCGAAAAGGCTAAGCAGCAACAAGCTCCAGCACCGGAAACGGCCGTGATTGCCGTGGCATCTGGTGACGGGATCGCTAAGCTCTTGAAGAGCCTTGGGGTTACCCACATCATCAGTGGTGGTCAGACCATGAACCCAAGTACCCAGGACATCACGGAAGCCATCAACCAGAGTGGCGCCAAGCAGGCCCTGGTCCTGCCAGATAACGGTAATATCTTTATGACGGCTGACCAGGCCGCTGAAGTAGCGGACATCCCAACAAAGGTTGTCCACACCAAGACGATTGCTCAAGCGATGAGTGCCATGCTGGAATACAACGCGGAAGCTTCCCTGGAAGAGAACCAGGCCAACATGGAAGAAAACATGACCACGGTGGCCAGTGGTGAGGTTACCCACGCCATTCGGGACACGAAGATCGATGGCATGGAGATCCAGAAGGACGACTTCCTCGGGATTGTCGACGGCAAGATTGTTGAAGCCACGCCCGACCTGAAGGAGACCGCCATCAAGATGGTCAAGCAGATGCTCGACGAGGATAGTGAAGTGGTCACGATCCTGGTTGGGGCCGACGGTGATTCCGCAACGGCCGAAGACATCAAGGCAGCCATCCTGGATGTCGACGATGAGCTGGATGTCCAGATCTACGATGGTGGCCAACCAGTTTACCCATACCTGATCTCAGTTGAATAAGATACGCTAAAACATGATTAATTTCCGGGGCCGTGACGAAGACCGCTTTGTCATGGCCCCTTTGCTAAACCCAGGAAGGGAGGTTATGGAATGCAGAGCTTACAGGATCCGGTGACGAAGCTGAAGGGGGTCGGGGCTAAGCGGGCCCAGGACCTGGCAACCCTCGGTATCGACACGGTGGCTGATCTTTTGACCTACTATCCCACCCGTTACAACGACTTGACGCCAGCGGACATCCAGACGGCCAAGGACAAGCAAAAGGTGACCCTGGTCGGTCAGGTGGTGTCGGAGCCCCTCCTGACCCGCTTTGGCTACCGGCGTAACCGGCTTAGTTTCCGCCTCCAGGTTGGCAACAACGTGGTGATGGTGACCTTCTTCAACCAACCCTACCTGGAGAAGAAGCTAGCCATCAATAAGACGGTGACCGTAATGGGAAAGTGGGATGCCCGCCGCCAGCAGGTGACCGCTAACCGCCTCCTGGACGCGGCTCCCCAAGAGAGTAATGACTTTGGGGCGGTCTACTCCGTGAATAAGCATGTCAAGCAGGCAATGCTGCGGGGACTGATCCACCAGGCCTTTGATGAGTACCAACGGGTAATTCCGACCCTGCTGCCAATGTCATTGCGGCAGCGCTACCGTCTCCTGGACCGGCGGCAGATGATCAAGGAACTTCACTTTCCCGCCGATGCTGCTCAGGTTAAGGCCGCCCGGCGGACCGCTACCTACGAGGAGTTCTTCCTCTTCCAGCTGCGCCTCCAGGCAATTCGCCAGGCCCAGCGGCAGCAGGATGGTCTGCGGATCCTCTACCATAACGACGAGGTCAAGCAGTTCATCTCCCAGATCGGCTTTGAGCTAACCAATGCCCAGAAGCGGGTGGTCAACGAGATCTGTGCTGACCTGCGCCGCCCCTACCAGATGAATCGGCTCCTTCAAGGGGATGTTGGTTCCGGGAAGACGATCGTGGCGGCCATCGCCATCTACGCTACCATCACGGCGGGGTACCAAGCAGCCTTGATGGCACCCACCGAAATACTGGCGGCCCAGCATGCTGAGAAGCTGGCCAAGACCTTTGCTGGGACCCCCGTTCATATTGGCCTGCTGACCGGTTCGCTGACGGCCAAACAGCATCGTCAGCTGCGGGATGCCATCAAACGGGGGGACATCAACCTGATCATTGGGACCCACGCCCTGATCCAGGATGACGTTGAATACGCCAACCTGGGCCTGGCAATCACCGATGAGCAGCACCGCTTCGGGGTTAACCAGCGGCAGCGGCTGCGGGAGAAGGGGGATAATCCCGATATCCTGGCTATGACGGCCACCCCGATCCCGCGGACCCTGGCGATCACGGCCTATGGTGAAATGGACGTTTCGATCATCGATGAGATGCCAGCGGGCCGGAAGCCGATCAAGACTAACTGGTTCAAAGTCGACCAGCAAAACGAGGCCCTCCACTTCCTGCGTGACCAACTGGCTGATGGGGCCCAGGCCTACGTGGTCAGCCCCCTGATTGAGGAGTCAGAGTCCCTGGATGTGCAAAACGCCACGGACCTCTACCAGCAATTGGCTAGTTACTTCGAGCCTGATTACAAGGTGGGGCTCCTTCATGGCCGGATGACGGGCGATGAGAAGGACCAGGTAATGCATGCCTTCCAGAAAGGCGAGACCCAGGTCCTGGTTTCAACGACGGTCATCGAGGTCGGGGTCGATAACCCGAACGCTACCGTGATGATCATCTACAACGCCGACCGGTTTGGCCTAGCCCAGCTCCACCAGTTGCGTGGCCGGGTTGGTCGTGGTGACCGGCAGAGCTACTGCCTCCTGCTGGCGGACCCGAAGACCGATGAGGGAAAGGCCCGGATGAAGACGATGGTTGAGACCAATGATGGCTTCAAAGTCGCCCAACGGGATTTGGAGCTGCGGGGTTCCGGGGATGTCCTCGGCCGTAAGCAGTCCGGTCTGCCGGACTTCAAGGTCGGTGACCCCGTGGGCGACCTGAAGATTCTTCAGATTGCCCGCAACGATGCTGAACAACTATTAAAGACGCCCCATTGGGACATGATTGACGATAACCAGCCGCTGGTCCTGTATTTACAGCGGCACCAACTAGAAACACATTTCGATTAAGGAGATTCTATTATGAAAATTGCAGTTGATGCGATGGGTGGCGACAACGCCCCTAAGGTAGTAATTGAAGGGGTTGAACAGGCCCGGGACCTGTACCCTGACCTGGAGTTCGACCTCTACGGTAACCCCGATGCGATCAAACCACTGATCAAGAACGACCAGCGGCTGAACATTATTCCAACCACGGATGACATTACGATGGGGGAGGAACCGGTCCGGGCGATCCGGCACAAGAAGGATTCCTCAATCGTGAAGGCCGCTACCGCCGTTAAAAACGGGGAAGCGGACGCCTTCCTTTCCGCCGGGAACACCGGGGCCGTGCTGGCCGCTGGGATCTTCATCGTTGGCCGGATCAAAGGGATTGCCCGGCCGGGTCTGACCAGTGTCCTGCCGATTGCCAAGCCGGGGGCTAGCCGCCACAGCTTTGTCTACCTGGACACGGGTGCCAACGCTGAGAGTAAGGAGAAAAACCTACTCCAATACGCCTACCTCGGTAAGTTTTACTCCGAGAGTGTGTTGGGCGTGGAGAACCCGCGGATTGCCCTGCTGAATAACGGGGCCGAAGAGGACAAGGGAGATACCCTCCACAAGGCCGTCTGGCAACTGCTGAATGCTCAAGACGACCTTAACTTCGTCGGCAACATCGAATCTGGCGACCTGCTCTACGGGAAGGCTGACGTGGTGGTCAGTGATGGCTGGACCGCCAATGCCGCCCTCAAGGCTACCGAGGGAACCGCTAAGATGATGCTGACGCTGATCCGGCACGGCATCATGAATGGTGGCCTGCGGGCTAAGCTGGGTTACCTTTTGCTCAAGCCGGTCTTTCACCAAATCGGGCGGTCAATGAACACCTCAACCTATGGGGGTGCTGTCCTGCTCGGTTTAAAGGCTCCGGTGGTCAAGACCCACGGCGCTTCGGATGCCCTGGCTATTAAGAATACCGTTGGCCAGATTCACACGATGCTGAAGGCTAACCTGATTGGGAAGACCGTTGATTTCTTCACCGACAATCCGGAAGTGGACAAGTCAACGAAAAACGAATAGAATAAGAGGGTATTTTATAAAGTGAGGTTATAAGAAGAATGGCTGATAATAGAAGAAAGGAAATCTTCGATAAGGTTTCCGAAATCGTCGCCGACCATTTTGATGTTGATCGGGCCAAGATTACCGATGAATTAAACTTAAAGACCGACTTAGATGCGGACTCCATTGACTTCGTTGAATTTGTCCTGGAACTCGAGGACACGTTCGGCTCCGAAATTGATGATGAGGATGCTGAAAAGCTGAGTACGATCGGTGAAGTGGTTGACTACATCGAACAACACACAAATTAAAATAAAAAAGCTCCGAATAATGGAGCTTTTTTATTTTCCTGAACTGCGTAATCCGAATAACTCTAGTATAATAGTGAAGAATTAGCTAAAAACCATAATTCAGAAAGGACATAATTTATATGATCAATGAACTACAAGACTACCTGGCCAAGGAATTCGATATTCATTTTGATGATCCGTCACTGTTGGCCGAAGCCTTCACCCAGGCCTCATACGTCAACGAACACCCTAATCAGAATTTGAAGTTTTACGAACGGATCGAATTTCTTGGCGATGCCGTGTTGGAACTGATCGTTTCCGAATACATCTATAAACGCTACCCCGAACTGCCCCAAGGTAAGCTGACCCGGCTACGAGCCGCCATGGTCTGTGAGGACAGCTTCTCCAAGTTCGCCAAGGAATGCCACTTTGACCAGTACATTCGCCTGGGGAAGGGTGAAGAGAAGGCCGGTGCTCGTCAGCGCCCTGGTCTGCTCTGTGATATCTTTGAATCCTTCGTTGGGGCCCTCTATCTCGACCAGGGTCGGCCAGCGGTTGAGAAGTTCGTCCGGCGGGTGATCTTCCCGAAGTTGGACATGGGCTGGTTTGACCACGCGGTTGATGCTAAGACAAGCCTGCAGGAATACCTGCAACGCAATGGTGACGTCAATATCGAATACCACTTGCTGGACGAAACCGGGACGGAGAATGATCCTGAGTTCCACGTCAACGTGATGGTGGATGGCCAGGTCGTTGCGGATGGGCACGGTTCCTCAAAGAAGCATGCCGAGATGCAGGCTGCCCAGAACGCCCTGAACAAGTTACGGAAGCAAAACAATTAATTTAAGTGAGTGAAAGCGACAATGCAATTATTGTCTTTAACGTTAGACGGCTTTAAGTCGTTCGCCCAGAAGACCACCATCAAGTTTGAGCCGGGGATGACCGGCATCATCGGCCCCAACGGTAGTGGTAAGAGTAACATCATCGAGGCCATTCGCTGGGTGATGGGAGAACAGTCGGCCCGGCACCTGCGCGGTGACAAAATGGCCGACGTGATTTTCAACGGGGCCGCAGACCGGCAGCCCCTTAACCGGGCAGTCGTTTCGATCACCCTGGACAACAGTGACCACTACCTGGCAAGTGACTTCCGCGAGCTGACGATCACCCGTAAGCTCTACCGCAACGGGGACAGCGAGTACCTGATTAATGGCCAAAAGGTTCGCCTCAAGGACATCACTGACCTCTTCATCGACTCGGGACTGGGGCGGGAATCGTTCTCGATCATCTCCCAGGGCCGGGTTGCCGCTGTCTTCAATGGGAAGCCTGAGGACCGGCGCGGCATCATCGAGACGGTCGCGGGGGTTGCCAAGTATAAGAAGAACAAGGAGACCGCGGAGAAACGGTTGACCGCCACCATGGACAACCTTAACCGGGTCAACGACATCATCGGTGAGCTGTCCCGGCAGCTGGAACCGCTGGCTGACGAGAGTGCCCTCGCCAAGGATTACCTCGAACAGAAGAAGCGTTTCGACCTCCTCGACCGGACGCAAACGGTGCGGCAATATGACCGGCAACGGCAGCAGTTTACTGCCGTCCAGGCCAAGTACCAGCAAACCGCCAAACTGGTGACTGATTACCAGGCCCAGCAGAAGAAGGTCGACACCGTGCTGGACCAGTTGAAGCAACGGCGGGCAGACCTGCTGCGACAGAAGGACGCAGCGCAACAAGCTATCCTGGCCCAGACCGAGAAGATCGCCCAGCTGAAGAACCAGCAGTCGATGTCCTCGATGAAACGGGACCAGCAGGTGGCTGACCAGCAGCGGCTCAATGAACAGGCGGCCAAGCTGAAAGAGCAATTGCAAACGGCTCAGCAGGATGAGCAGGCCGTCAAAGACCAGCTGGCGGCTCACGAGCAGGAGATGGCCCAACACCAGGCCGACTACGACGCGGCCCAGAAGATGAGCAACGCCGAGCGGATCCAGGCGCTGAACCAACAGTTGGATGACCTGCGCAACCAGCAGATCAACCTGATGCAGGAGTTGACGACGGTCCACAACCAGCAGGCCTTCCTGCAGCGGAGTCATGAACAGCGGGTCAGTCAGCAGAACCAAAACAGCAGTGAGCTCCAGGATAAGCAGGCTCAGCATACCAAATTGAGTGCCAACCAGCAGGGCAGCCAGGAAGAACTTGATCGGCTGAATGGTCAGGTCAACCAGCTCCAGGAGCAAGTGACTGACCTGGAGCGGCAACTGACGACCACCAGTCAGCAGTACCAGCAGGCCCAGCGTGACTGGTATGCAGCCCTTGGTGACGTGCATTCCACAAAGTCCCGGATTAAGAACTACCAGGCGATGAGCGAGGAGTACGCGGGCTACTACCAAGGAGTTCGAACTGTCCTGCAGAACCGACAGGCCTTTCCGGGACTGGCGGGCCCCGTCAGTGAGCTCTTTGATGTGCCGGCCAAGCTGACGACCGCTATTGAAACGGTCCTCGGCGGTCAGCTCCAGCAGCTGGTAGTTGACCGGCAGACGACCGGTAAGCAGATCATTAGCTACCTGGTGCAGCACCGGGGTGGCCGGGTAACGATCCTGCCATTGGATACTCTGATCCACCGGCGGCCCGCCAGCTCCTGGAACCAGGTTGCTGGTATGCCAGGGGTTGTTGGCCGGGCTGTTGACCTGATCAATTTTGATCCCCAGTTCCAGCTGGTAGCCGACTACCTATTGGGCAGCACGGTCGTGGCGGATAACCTGGACCACGCCACCGCGGTTGCCCGCGCCGGTCGGCACCAGCTCCGGGTCGTGACCCTGGATGGTCAATTGATCAATGCCAGTGGGGCCATGACCGGTGGGGCCAATCGTCACCGCCAGCACGGTCTTTTGACCCAGAAGCAGCTCGGTAAGCAACTGAACGACCTCCTGCACCAACAGGAGACCCAGGTCAGCCAGACCGAGCAGCGGGTGGCGGACCTGAAGCAACGTCATGATGACCAGGAGCAGCAGCTGACGACCTTGCGGGGCCAACTGCATACGGCCCAGCTTGACCAGCATGCGGCTCAATCCCAACTGGAAGTGCTGGCTGGCCGGCTTCAGGATCTCAATCGCCAGATTCAGGCCCTCCAGTCCCAGGCTGACCAGCAGGGGAACCAGGTCAAGGATGACCAGACCCAGGTTGCTCAGTTGAAACAAAAGGAAGAAACGGTCGCCCATCGTCAGCAGGCCACCGAAGAAAAAATCAATATGCTGACAGAACAGATTCACGCCCTTGAGACCAACGCCTCCGCCCAAAACGAGCAGCTGCACCAGATGGAGCAGTGGCTCGCGGTGGCCGCGGAACGGCAGCAACAGTTTCAGCGCCAGGTGGCCGCGGCCACTAAGACAGTCGCTGACACTGAGGCCGAGCTGACCCGGGTCAAGGATCAGCTGACGGCCCTGGCGACGGCCATGAACAGTGACCATTCCCAGACGGATAATCAGGCCGCACTTGAGGAGGCCCAGACGTTACTGACGAAGACTAAGGCCCAGGTGGAGAAGTATGATGGTGAGCTGGCCAAGTTAAACGATGATCTGGCGATCCAGGAAGACAAGCACCAGCGGACTACGGAACTCCAACAGGCGGCCAGTGACGATGCTAGTGACCTCAAGGCTCAGCAGGTTCGCATTGAGGGTCAGCTTGACCAGCTGCTCAACCACCTGAGTGAGCAGTATGAGATGACGATCGACGTGGCCCGGCAGGAGGTCAGTGACTTGGACGACGACCAACTCGCCCGTCAGTTGAAGCTTTTGCGACGGGGCCTCGCCGAACTTGGCGATGTCAACGTCGGTTCGATTGCCGAATACGACCGGGTCAAGAAGCACTACGACTTCCTGAAGGGTCAACAGGATGACCTCCTGGCGGCCCGGAAGCAGCTCAACCAGACGATGGGTGAGATGGACAGTCAAGTTGAACAACGGTTTACCCGGACCTTTAAACGGGTTTCCGCCGCCTTTGACGAGACCTTCAAGCAGATCTTCGGTGGTGGTCAGGCCAAATTGGTTCTGACTGACCCCGATCACCCATTGACGACGGGCATCGACATCATGGCTCAGCCACCGGGCAAGAAGAACCAGCACCTGAGTCTCCTCTCCGGGGGTGAGCGGGCGCTGACGGCGATCACCCTGTTGTTCGCCATCCTGAAGGTTCGGCCAGTGCCATTCGCTATCCTGGACGAACCCGAGGCGGCCCTGGATGAAGTTAACGTACAGCGCTTTGCCCAGTACCTGAACCGCTTCGGCAAGACTGGCCCGCAGTTCATCGTGATCACCCACCGAAAGGGAACGATGATGGGGGCCGATGTCTTGTACGGAGTCACGATGCAGGAGTCCGGAGTTTCCAAGATGGTCTCCGTCGACGTGATCGATACAATGAATGAAAAAGAAGAATAGAAGAAGGTGTAGAGATGGGATTATTTGATATTTTCCGTCGCCATAAGAAGAAACCGGCCGAACAGCCGAGTGCAGCTACTAGTCCGGCCAGCACGGCGCCCGAAAGCACCCAGCCGAGTGCGCCTCAGGAACCGGTAACCAGTCAGGCAAGCGAAACGGCTGCCCAGCCAACGACCGCGAGTGCCCAACCAACTGTGGCCCAAGAAAGTGCCGTGACAACTGAACCCGAGGAGCCGAGTGCGGCTCCCGTCAGTGAAGCAGTTGAAGATACAGCGCCACAGGCAACGACGGCCCCCGAATCGGCTACTCAACCAACGGAAGCAGCCCAGTCAACTGAGAAGGTTGAATCATCAGAAGCGGTTCAGCCAACAGAACCACAACCTGCTGCTGTATCTGAAGAAGCAAAGAGTGAATCTGCAGCCACAGAAGAACCAGTAGCTGAATCATCAGCATCAGAA
>CAMFOZ010000029.1 GCA_945971245.1 uncultured Lactobacillus sp. | reverse complement strand
AGCCGCATAAACCATTTTTCTATTTAAACTGTATACTTGACAGGCACTAGTGCCTCACCTCTGAGACTTCTACATATTCTAATAAACAATCACTGGTTCATTAACCTGAAGATCGTGGTATGCAGTTCCGGCATCACTCGGGTGCATGTTAGCACAACCGTGTGAACCACCCGTCGAAACATCGCCACCGCTCAGGTAAGCCGTCTTTGACCAGTTCTTCCGCCAGCTAGCATCGTGGAAACCACAACCGCTGTCGGTAAACTGTGACCAGTACTGAACCTTGCTGGCATAGTTAGAGCCATCACTGTTCTTACCACGCAGGACTGAAGGCGATTGCTGGTACATGATATACCAGACACCCTTAGGAGTTTCCTGTTCAGGGTTATTAGCCCCCGTTACCACATCGGCATCGAAGACACACTTTCCATCACGATAGAACCAGACATGCTGGTCTGCGATCGAAAGTTCCGCATAGGTATCACCCAGACCATCATTGCTGGTAACGCCATAACCGGTTCCCCGCGTGTTATAACCGATTCCATAGATGTCATGCTCAGCACTAACTTCTTTTTTACCATCCGCAAGCGCTTGTGCCAGGGTTTGGCCGGCCCGTTCCGGACTGATCTTCCAACCATAGCTCCCCTTCCGATTGGTAGTGATGACATTACCAGCGTGGGTCTTAAACTTGAAGGCCCGACCGAGGGTTGCCTGAGAATGATTAATCTGCTTGATCTTTCCGGCTACGGCAGCAGTATCAAACTGGTATTTACCATTCTGGTAGGTTGCCTTGGTGATCACGTCATCACTAGTAAGGCGATACTGCTTGTTTTCAACCTTATACTGAACACTCCGTCCAGCCAGCTTTTGGAGCTGTTTCTTTTCGTTTTGAACCGTTGCACTTTGTGTCGATAGTGGTTGTGCCTGCCGGGCAGTCAGACGAACGGTCCCATTAGCTGCACGTTGCTTGAACTGCCGCAGTAAGGCTGCCTGATCGTACTGGTTACCAGCCTTACCAGCGACTAGCTTTACGTGACCGTGTTCAAGAACGGCATAGGCATTAACTGGTGCCCGCCGACCCTGATTCATCTGTTGGATCCGGTTAGTAACTGCCTGCCGCTTGGCTGCGGACTGCTGATCGTTTCTAATCTGATCGGTCCACACCAGCATGTTCCGTTGCTTGCCAGAAGGGAAGAAAGTTACCTGCTTCTTCAAGGCCTTCGTAAACTGATCGCGGTCCTGACTACCAATTCCCGAGTCAGTAGCATTTCCGTGATAGATCAGCTGACCATTTAGGTAAACCTTGTTGGTCCGCTTAGTATTCTTCACCTTATCATATGCCTGTTGAGCAGTCATACCGCCAACCGGTACCCCATTGATCGTAACATTCCGGTTAAAGTGGGTGTGCTGATGCCAGGACATCCCCCCTAAGAGCACGATTAATAAGGCCACAACTGTAGTGATTAAATATTTGAGTCGTAATTGCATTTTAGGATTACTCCCATCGTCAAAATAATGGTGTCGCCACCTAACAAACATGATTATACTAGCTTTTCATTATTTTGCCATGTTTTAATCATAATTGAAAAATCCGAACGCCTGTTGGCATCCGGATTCTTTTGAAATTAAATTTCTGGATAGCTGTTCTTCTTAACTTCCAGTTTCTTATTCTTCATATCGGTCTTCACAACTGTGACATCGCAAGGTGCTTCACGAATTGTGTACGCAGCGGTCGAACCAACGATCAGCCGACCAACTACGTTCAAACCAGTGGCCCCGATTACAATTAAATCAATGTCATTTTCGGCTGGGTAATGTTCAGCCAGTTCAAGCTTAGCATTACCGATGACAACATCGGTCTTAACATCCTTAACACCGGCATTCTCAGCCTTGGTTCGGTAAGACCCAAGACGTTTCTTCATTACCTCAACTGCTGACTCGTAAATACTGTGGTCAACGAAGCCATAGCCACTCGGTCCCGTTGTTGGGTAGCGTTCACCATTGATAACACTCAACAGGTGGAGTTGAGCATTGTTTTGCAATGCCACTTCAACTGCCTTGTTGAAGGCCATATCTGACTGTGTCGAACCATCAATTCCCACTAGAATCTTTTGATAACTCATAAAAACACCTCCAAAATCCACTATATGCTACAACTCTATTTTACCACAACAGCGAAAGTGTGTATTAGTCGGTCACTAAATTGTTGATTGCTTCCATGTAGATCGCCATCGACTTGATCAGGTCAGCTACTGGCTGGTATTCATTGGCCTGGTGCATCGTGTTCGGCGTCTGTGGCATCAGGGCCCCAAAGGCAACCCCCCGCTCCATCAGACGGCCATAGGTTCCTCCACCAACGACTTCTAGCTTAGCATCGGTGTCACCAGTCTGGTCAATGTAAGCCTGCATCAAGGTCTTAACGATTGGGTCCTCTGGATCAACGTAGTGTGGCTTTTGTGAGGCCCCCTGGGCGACCGTCATCCCGAGTTGGTCGGTGACCCGCTTAACGGTAGCCTCAAGTTCATCTGGCGTGATCCCCTTAGGGAAGCGGAAGTTCATATCAATGTCGGCCCCGTTTTCCTGGTCAAAATTCAGGATCCCGGCATTCATCGTCAATTCACCCATTACCGGATCAGTGAAGGCTCCATCGAACCCGTCCATCCGGGTGTCGAGGTGGAGGTACTTACCAAGGAAATGGATGAAGCTCTTGGCACCCGCCGCAAATTCATACTGGTCAAGGAACTTTGCCAGGTAGGTACCGGCATTAATCCCCTGTTCAGGTTCCATCCCGTGAGCCGCCTTACCAATCACCGTCAGCTTCAGACCATCCTCAGTTTCTTCAGCTGATCCGGAGATTGGATTGTCGTCAACAAACTGGTCAAAGGCCGTTGCTACGGCATGCTGGTCGGGAACCGTTACCAAGGCAACCGCTTCTCGTGGCACCATATTGAACCGCAGGCCAGAGTGGAAACTCTTCAGAACATATTGATCACCGTTGGTAGCCGGGGCACCGATCTTCAATGATACTTGGCCCTTTTCACCATTGATCACTGGGAATTCGGCATCGGGTGAGAAGCCCAGCGTTGGTGCTGGTTCAACCTCAAAGTAACGGTGCATCCCAGTCCAGTTGCTTTCCTCATCAGTCCCAACAATGAAGCGAACCCGCTTGTTAAAGGTCACTCCCTGGTCCTTAAGGTACTTCAAGGCATAGTAAGCAGCCATTCCCGGACCCTTATCATCGGAGGCCCCACGACCATAGAGGTTACCATCCTTGATCACAGGGTCAAATGGATCCGTATCCCAACCCTTGCCAGCCGGCATAACGTCCAGGTGGGCCAGGATTGCCAGGGTTCCGTCGCCTTCACCCCATTCAGCATAGCCGACCACATTATCAATGTTCTTGGTGCGGAAGCCATCCTGCTCCGCCATCTCTAAGAAAGCTGCCAGGGCCTGTGCGGGCCGGGGACCAAGTGGGTATTCATCGGTCGCCGCCGAATCATCCCGGACACTTGGGATCTTCATCAGGGCCGTTAAATCGTTCAAGTAGTCTTTTTCTTGACTCTGTGCCGCTTTTAACCAGTCTGTCATTTTATTTTTCCTCCAATTATTTAATTTGTTAAAATAATGATACCATTAAAGTGTCGATTAAAAAAATCGAAATCATTTAGGAAGTGTTTTTTATGGAAAAGTTAACTGACCAAATTTTGCATGATGTCATCAAGCCCCGGCCTGAACATAGCTTTAAGGGTACCTTTGGTAAGGTCACCCTCGTCGGCGGAAACCGCAACTTCGGCGGCGCCATCATCATGGCTGCCACCGCGGCAGTTTGTGCCGGCGCTGGGCTGGTCACCGTTTGCACCGATCAGAGCAACTCTGGTGCCCTGCACTCCCAGCTCCCCGAGGCGATGTTTGCCGACTTCACTGATGATGACCAAGTTGCTAGTCTCGTTGCCGCCGCAACAACGGTCGTGGTCGGCCCTGGGCTCGGGGATGATGACCAAAGTTTGCACATCCTTAAAAACGTCTTCGCCCACATCAGTAGTGAGCAAAACGTGGTTATCGATGGTTCAGCGATCACACTGATGGCTCGTGAGCACCTGACAGCACCGCAGGGCAATATCATCTACACACCACACGAGATGGAATGGCAACGGCTCTCCGGAATCAAGATTGTCGACCAAACACCGGAACGCAACCGGGCAGCGCGGGACCAACTCAATGCCACGGTGGTCCTCAAGAAGCACCACACCGAAATCTACGCAGCTAACCAGACCTACCAACTGACCATCGGCACCCCTGCCCAAGCCGTTGGGGGGATGGGCGACACCCTAGCCGGAATGGTTGGTGGCTTTGTCGCTGAGTTCCACCAAACTCCACTGAAGGCGGTTCTCGCAGCGGTTTACGCCCATAGTGCCATTGCTGAAAACATTGCTAAGAACCAATACATCGTCCTGCCCCACCAGATCAGCCGGGCCCTGCCTGTCTTCATGAAGAAGATGGAAAGTGCCGGTCAAGAGAAGCACATCGGGTTCTTGGACTAGCTTAATAAAAGAAGCCTTGTGGTTGCCAAAACAGCAATCACAAGGCTTTTTTGATTTTAACGAATATGTAGCTTTCGCCGCAGAGCCGCTGACCGAGCACCGATGACCCGGTCGGCCAACCGGTACTTGAGAGCCAGGTAGAGGTAGATACCGACACCAACTACCACCCCTGGAATCAGGGAGAAGAAGGCCGTGAATCGACCGTATGGACTAACCAGACTGCCGATTCCCAGCATTACCAGTTTGGTTAACACAAACATGATTAGCGAGAAACAGAGAATCTGGTTAGTTGGCTGGGCCATCTGAGCAAAGTGCATGTTGAACTCCATGTTGAAGGAGTGCAGGATCAGGTAGTTGACCACGAACATCGAGATGCAGGTAGCCACCAGTGGGCCCAAGCCCTCGAACGCCCAAATACATGGCAGCTGGATAACCAGCTTGACCAGCAGGCCAATTCCGAGGAACTTCATCATCCGCTTGTTCTCCGAAATCCCCTGCATCATTGCCGCGGCAACGGTGTAGAGCCCCATCGGAATCGAAACGAAGGAGGCAAACTGGAGAACCGTAACCCCAGCCGGGTCATAACGGTAAAAGACCGTGTAAACCTGCTGAGCAACGGCCGCCATTCCCAGGGCCGCCGGAATCATTACAAAGTAGAAGAGCAACAAGACGTTTTCAATTTGCTTGCGCATCCCCTCCTGATCATTCTGCGCCCGGGCCGTAGCCAACAGCGGGATAACCGTAGCCGCCATGGCAGAGGCCAGGGAGATCACAATCATGTAAAGCTTATTGGCGTTAAACGAGAAGAGGGCATAGAGAACGGTCACTTGATAGTGAGTGAAGTTCCCCACCATCGCCATCATCCGCGGGAAGGTAAACTGGTCGATCAACTGGTACAGGGTAATCCCTGATTCAATCACGATGAACGGGATGGCCTGATAAGCGATCTTAAAGACCAACCGGCTAGTTGAAACCTCGGGATCCGACACACTATTGGCAACCAAGCCATTCATCTCATTAAGGTGCCTTAACCAGGCAGCCCCCAGGACGATGATCGCCCCGATTGCCCCGATGAAGGCAGCAAAGGTAGACTGCGTTACCGCCGCCACCCAACTACCGTGTTGGATCTTCATGATGAAATAGGTGGCCGCCAGCATGTAAATAATTCGGAAAAGCTGCTCGACAAATTGCGACATTGCCGACGGGGCCATCCAATTATAGCCCTGCAAGAATCCCCGGGTGATTGCCATTGCCGGGATGATCAAGACCGCCCAAGCAAGGGAGCGGATAACTGGAATCACATTGGGATCACCATTATCCATCAGCGACGCACCAAACATCATGATTGTGGCACAGATAACTCCCATCGCCATGGCGACGTACATTCCGGAGTGATACAACCGGCGACTAACGCCATACTGGTTGATCCCGTTGTAGTGAGCTACCAGTTTTGAGATTGCCGACGGGATTCCCGCCGTTGCCACCACCAGGAAGAGGTTATAGATGTTGTACCCCTGGGCGAATAACGCGTTAGCCTCATTACTGTAAGCACCAAACCAGGTTACCCATGGGATAACATAGAGGGCCCCCAGAATACGTGAAGCAATACTCCCGGCCGTCATCCATGCTGAACCACTCAGCATTTTCGATCGGGCATCATTTTGCGGTGCGGTACTACTTAAATCATTATGTTCTTCATTCATGACCTGTAATATCCTACCTTTATAATTTTATTGACTTAGGGGAAACTTTCCCATCCCCCAAGGTGTTTTAGACTATTAAAACATAACACAATCTTAATTATTCTATCGTGAAGCGGAAACGGGTGCAATTCGTTTCCCCTTTTTTAATTTTTATTTAATATTGATCTAAATCTACCGTCACCATTTGCACGTTACAATCTGGGTACTGGGCGCGCAATTTTTCCAGGTCACTGGCTACCGGGGCCTGTTCAAAGTGGCCAAGTTTGTCATTAATCGTGATGGCTAGGCCCAGCTTAGCAAAGTCCATTGCCTCTTCCATCGTCTTCCCCTGGGTAAAGGCCTCGGGAAGGTCCGGGAAGTCCACCTGAATCTCGTCCTCCTTTGGTGTGAAGAAGGCCGGATAACTCACCATTTCCATTTTATTTCCTCCAAAAACAAAAAACCGGACCGTGGCCGCACGATCCGGTTCTTTTAGTAAATCTTACTTAGCAACAATGTTGACGATCTTGTTTGGAACGACAATGACCTTCTTGATATCCTTACCGTCCGTAAACTTCTGGACATGTTCGTTGGCCAGGGCCAGCTTTTGGGCCTCTTCACGGTCAGTATCCTTGGCCATCTTGATCTTAGCCCGGACCTTACCGTTGACCTGAACGATCATTTCGACCTCGTTTTCAACCAGGGCCTTAGGATCATACTTTGGCCATGGTTGGTAAGCGATCGTGTCGCTGATGCCAAACTGACTCCACAGCTCTTCAGCCACGTGTGGCATAACTGGGGAGATCATCTTGACGAAGCCTTCCATGTATTCAACTGGCAGGTCCTCAGCCTTGTAGGCCTCGTTAACGAAGACCATCAGTTGTGAAATGGCAGTGTTGAAGTGCATCCGCTCATAATCTTCAGTAACCTTCTTGACCGTCTGGTTGTAGACCTTATCCAGCTTACCGTCGTTGAAGTTGGAAACCCGGTCCCGCAGGTGGTTATTGTCATCCATCAGCAAACGCCATACCCGTTGGATCCACTTGTAGGAACCGTGCAGGCCTTCTTCATCCCATGGCACAGACTCAGTCAGAGGGCCCATGAACATTTCGTAGAGCCGGAGCGTGTCAGCACCGTACTTTTCAACGATGTCATCTGGGTTAACCACGTTCCCCTTGGACTTGGACATCTTTTCGTGGTTAGCCCCGAGAATCATCCCCTGGTTAACCAACTTCATGAATGGTTCCTTGGTTGGAACGAGACCCAAGTCGTAGAGAACCTTGTGCCAGAACCGCGCGTAAAGCAGGTGCAGGACAGCGTGTTCTGCCCCACCGACATAGAGGTCAACTGGTGACCAGTAGTCAAGGGCCTTCTTAGAGGCAAATTCCTTATCGTTGTGCGGGTCAGTGTAACGGAGCCAGTACCATGAAGAACCAGCCCATTGTGGCATCGTGTTGGTTTCCCGCAGACCGTGCCGGCCCTGATCATCGTAAACGTTGACCCAGTCCTTAACATTGGCCAATGGGCTCTCACCCGTTCCAGATGGTTCAATGTTGTCCGTGTCTGGCAGCTTCAGTGGCAGTTCATCTTCGGGCACCAGGGTCGTCCGACCGTCATCCCAGTGGATAACCGGGATTGGTTCACCCCAGTAACGTTGCCGACTAAAGATCCAGTCCCGCAGACGGTAGTTGACCTTCTTGTGGCCGGCATTGTGTTCTTCCAGCCAATCGATCATCTTGGCCTTGGCGTCGGCAATGTTCAAGCCGTCCAAGAAGCCGGAGTTGATGTGCTTACCATCACCATCGAAGGCCCCTTCGGAAAGGTCCGCCCCCTCAATGATTGGCTTAATTGGCAGGTCAAACTTCTTAGCAAAGTCGTAATCCCGTTGGTCACCAGCTGGTACGGCCATCACGGCACCGGTACCGTATGAGGCCAGAACGTAATCACTGATCCAGATTGGCAGCTTTTCGCCGTTAACTGGGTTGATAACGTAGGAACCAGTGAATACCCCGGTCTTGTCCTTGTTCAGGTCGGTCCGTTCCAGGTCAGAACGACGAGAAGTTTCTTCCTTGTAGGCCTTAACTGCTTCGGCGTGTTCAGGTGTCGTCAGTTGGTCAACCAGGTCGTTTTCTGGCGCCAGGACAACGTAGGCAGCACCAAAGAGGGTATCTGCCCGGGTCGTGAAGACTTCGATCTTGGTATCTTCATCACCGGCAACTGGGAAGAAGACAGAAGCACCTTCGGAACGGCCAATCCAGTTCCGCTGCATTTCCTTAACACTTTCTGGCCAGTCAACTAAGTCCAGATCATCGATCAGCCGGTCCGCGTAGGCAGTGATCTTCAGAACCCACTGCTTCATTGGCTTCCGGTAAACAGGGTAGCCACCCCGCTTAGTCTTACCGTCTTCAACCTCTTCGTTAGCCACAACAGTTCCACCCATGAAGTCAGGTGCCCAGTTAACCATGATCTCACTTTCGTAAGCCAGGCCCTTCTTGTAGAGTTGTTCGAAGATCCATTGCGTCCACTTGTAGTACTTCGGGTCGGTAGTGTTGACTTCCCGGTCCCAATCATAGGAAAAACCTAGTGATTGGATCTGGTTACGGAAGTGGTTGATGTTTTGGTTAGTAAAGCCTTTCGGGTTGTGGCCGGTCTTTAAAGCATATTGTTCAGCCGGCAGACCAAAGGCATCCCAACCCATTGGGTGCAGAACGTTGTAACCCTGCATCCGCTTCATCCGGGACATCACATCGGTGGCCGTGTAACCCTCGGGGTGACCAACGTGCAACCCCTGGCCAGATGGGTATGGGAACATATCCAGTGCGTAGTACTTCTTTTGATCCGGCTTCAGTTCTGCCTTAAAGGTCTTGTTCTTCTTCCAAAACTTCTGCCACTTTTCTTCAATCGTTTTGTGATCGTAAGCCATTTCTCTGCTCCTTTATCAAAAATCACACAGCAATATTCTTTTGATCGTAATAAAAAAGTCCCGTAGAAATTCCTTCTACGAGACGAAAATTAATCCGCGGTACCACCCGTTTTCTATGGTCTAGCCATAGCACTTGGCTCCTTAACGCGGAAGACGTCACTGCCTACTAGCTTCAGCAGCAATCACCTAGAGGAGTTCACTGGTAACGACCTCCTGCTCACAGCCCCGCAGGATCTCTGAAGATCATTGTCCCAGCTACTACTTCTATCACGATCAAAATATTTAACAATTATTCTAACAAGCCCACCCTGCGATTGCAAGGCACGCCGTGAACAATTAGCCTAAAATCTTCTTTAATTCATCAACCTTGTCCAGGTGTTCCCATGGCAGGTCAACATCGGTCCGGCCGAAGTGACCATAAGCTGCCGTCTGCTTGTAGATTGGCCGCTTGAGGTCGAGCATCTTGATAATTCCGGCTGGCCGCAGATCAAAGACCTTCCGAACTGCCGCAATTAACTCGTCGTCGCTCTTCGTCCCCGTACCATAAGTGTCAATGGCAATGGAAACCGGTTCGGCAACCCCAATAGCGTAGGCAACCTGGATCTCCAACTTCTTAGCATAACCCGCAGCAACCAGGTTCTTGGCGATGTAACGGGCAGCATAACTAGCGGAACGGTCAACCTTAGTGGCATCCTTACCAGAGAAGGCCCCACCACCATGATGAGCAGCCCCACCATAAGTATCAACGATGATCTTCCGACCAGTCAGACCAGCATCCCCTTGAGGACCACCGATAACAAAACGGCCAGTTGGGTTGATGAAGTACTTGGTATCGTCATCCAGGTACTTGGCAGGAATAACTGCCTTGATAACCTGTTCCTTGACGTCCTTCTTGATCTGGTCCAGGGATACCTCTGGATCGTGTTGAGTACTTAAGACAACGGTATCAACCCGCAATGGCTTGTCATTCTCGTCGTACTCAATCGTAACCTCGGCCTTGGCATCTGGCCGTAGGTATGGGATTGTCCCGTCCTTACGCAGGCGGGCAATCTTTTGCATCAGCTTATGGCTCAGCATCAGTGAGAGTGGCATGTATTCTGGCGTCTCATCAGTTGCGTAACCAAACATCAGTCCCTGGTCACCGGCACCGATCTTATCCAGCGGATCGCCGTCCCCTTCACGGGTTTCCAGTGAGTCATCAACCCCCTGAGCAATGTCGGGTGACTGTTCATCAATTGCGGTGATGACGGCACAGTTGTCGGCATCGAAGCCGTACTTACCATCGGTGTAGCCAATCCCCCGAATGGTGTCCCGGACGATCTTTTGAATGTTAACGTAGGCCTTGGTGGATACTTCACCGAAGACCAGGACCAGGCCAGTCGTTACGGAAGTCTCGACGGCAACCCGGGCATCTGGGTCCTGTTCGAGCATGGCATCCAGGATCGCATCACTGATTTGGTCAGCGATCTTGTCTGGGTGTCCTTCAGAGACTGATTCTGATGTAAATAAATGTTTTTCTGCCATTTTAATTTAATTCC
Organism: uncultured Lactobacillus sp.; assembly: GCA_945971245.1. Taxonomy (GTDB): domain Bacteria; phylum Bacillota; class Bacilli; order Lactobacillales; family Lactobacillaceae; genus Limosilactobacillus. The sequence continues at coordinate 6,613 of CAMFOZ010000029.1, read as the reverse complement.
CCCATATTCTAGTGAAACTTTTCAACAGTTTTATAGTTGCGGTTACAAGGCATCTTCACGGCAAGCGTGAATCCTATCGGGAATTTGCTTTATAACGAGACCCATCTTAGCATAAAATCAGCCTATTAATCAACGATCAAGTTCTAACGCCGTGCATTGACCAGTCCGACGGCAGTCATAAATGAGTACATAATCGTCGGCCCCATAAACTTAAAACCATCCTTTTTAAATTGTTTGGCCATCGCCTGGGACTGGAGCGTCTGGGCAGGTAAAGCCTCCCCGGGAGCCAGGACCAGACGCTGAGGCTGGTGGTCAACAAATTGCCAAACATAATCATCTAAAGATTGCCCGTTCTGATGCATCCGTTGAACCACCCGGGCGTTATTGATGACTGCACAGATTTTGCGCCGGTTCCGGATAATCGTCTTATCCTGGTAGAGCCGCTCAACATCATCTTCGGTAAAGGCAGCGACGCGGTCAACATCGAAATCAGCGAAGGCCTTATTGAATGCCTGCCGCCGTTGCCAAATCGTCTGCCAGGTCAGGCCGGCCTGAAACAGTTCCAGACTCAGCATCTCAAATAGGTGCCGGTCATCATGCACTGGTAATCCCCAGTAGTGGTCATAATAATCTTGCATTACGGGCGTCTGTTCAGCCCAGGTTGGGCGTTTGACTGCACTCATCATGATTCCTCCTTTAATAAAAAGTGACCCGGGATGGCATCGTCAGCCATTCCGGGTCACCTGCCTCTATTATATTAATACGAAAACTAGTCTAATTGGCACCTTTCTTGCGAACATCCTTTAGCATCATAGCCAGAATAAGGCCGATGATTTCGACAACTACCATCAGGGCAAAGACGAGGTGGTAACCGTGCAGGGCCGCTGCCAGGTGAGCACTACCCCGACCCAATGCATTCGCGGTCCCAACCGTCAAAATAATGGTCGAAACAGCGACTCCGGCCGAACCGAGGACCTGCCGAACAGTGGTGATCACAGCTGTACCGTGGGGAACCAATTCATTTGGTAAGGCATTGGCCCCTAGCGTTACCGCCGGCATCATCACGAAGGCGTTCCCGCCCTCAATGACCATGGCACACAGAATCATCCCCAACAGGCTGAGGCGGCCAAGCACGAAGAAGGCGGCCAACCAACCACCGATAATCATCAGCATCCCTATAATCATCGTTGGCTTGAAGCCAATCTTATCTGCCAGCGTCCCGGTCAGTGGGTTTAAGATACTCAGGAAAACCGCCCCGGGAACCAATGACATTCCCGAAACAAAGGGACTGACGTGCAGTACTCCCTGGTAGTACAGGGGGAAGATAATCGTCGTGACGATCAGGGCAATGTACGAGATGGACGTCAAGAGGATTGCCAGGTCGTAGTTAAAGGTCTTCATCACCCGTAGTTCCAGTAATGGTTGCTTGAGGTGCAACTGCCGGTAACAAAAGGCCACAATGGCAGCCACACTGACGAGCAGGATTACGATGGCGGATAACCAGTTGACATCCCGCTTACCGATGAGGTCAACCACGTACATGACCCCAATTAGACCGATTGACAGGATCACCGAAAGCCAGTCGAGAGTACTGGTGTGGCGAGTCATGACGTCACGAATTAACCCGGTCCCGGCCATTATGATAATCACGGTGATCACCAGCATGAAAAGGACAAACAGGCTCTTCCAATCAAAGAACTTCAGTACAATTCCGGAGACAATCGGTCCGCAAGCGAGGGCTGAACCCATCACCAGGCCGGCCACGCCCATGACCGTTCCCCGCTTCTCTTTCGGCGTAATCTCCAGCAGGACGGACTGGTAAGATGGGAACAGCACGCCCACCGCAAAGGCCTCCATCGCCCGACCAATCATCATGAACCAGAAGCCGCTAACACCCCAGCTTGCCGGGGTCAGGATAATCATCAATGACCCCACATCAAACAGGGCCAAGGCTCCCATGAACATCGTCTTGAAATTGAGGTTATTCAGCATCCAGGGACTGATTGGCATGCTGACACACATGACGAGCATGAACCCCGTCGTCAACCATTGGACAGTCGAGGCAGAGATCCCAAAAGCCCGCATCAAGGTCGGATACGCCGTCGACAATGACGACTGGCTGATCGACATGGTAAACGTCCCGACTAACAAGGTAAAAATGAACCAAAAGCGACTGTATGGCCGGCCGTTTTGATCAATACTCTTCTCCATTCCTTATCAACCTTCTTTAGAACAATTATTAACTAGCCAACGAACATTATATATTTTGCTTTCAAGATTGTAAATGATATAATATTGGTAATTTATAATTGTTGTAAGAAAGGAGAGATGTTCATGGCAGAGGCTGAATTTGACCACGCCATTTCGGTTCTACGTGCCAACAAGGTTCGGCTCACCCCCCAACGGAAACTGATCTTAGAATACCTGATCAACCACCATACCCACCCGAGCGTGGAGATGATCTATGACGACCTCAAGGACAACGTTGATAACATCAGCATGGCAACCGTCTACAATACCCTGAAGTTGTTCGTTGACTACAACCTCGTTATCGAACTAAAAAACGGTGATGGCAGTACCCACTACGATTACTTTGGGCACCCCCACTACCACGTCGTCTGTGATAATTGTGGCAAAATTTCCGATGTCTTTGATGAACATTTTTCAGAAATTACGAAGGAACTGCAGGCAATGTCGCGAGAGAAGACCGGTTACCTGGTCACAGGCTGCCACATCGAAGTTCATGGGATCTGTCCGGATTGCCAACGCAAGTTACATTTAAATAATCAGTAAAACTAAAACGGTCCAGCACTTCACTTGCGAAATGCTAGACCGTTTTTTAGTTTAATTATCTGTGGGGTTATATTTCGGCTGGCTCAGTGAAGCAACACTGAGAATGGCAAACCAAACCAGGGTAAGGATTAGGGCTTCAAGCGTCTGCCGCTCCATGCACAGGACGACCATAACAAAGGCCAAGAACGCTAAGACAAGGTAGTCCGTCACCGGCGCTCCCGGCATCTTGAATGTCCGTTCATCCGGATGAAGCCGGATGTAACGCAGGTGGGCGAAGATAATGGCCGCCCAGATAAAGAGGAAGCTGGTAGTAGCAATGCTGGAGATGAAGGTAAAGACCTCACCGGGCATCACCAGGTTCAGGATCGCAGCTAAGCCAATGACCAGTGACGAAATTATAACGGCCCGGGCTGGAACTGCCCGTTTGGACAGGTGGCTAATCCGTTGAATAGCTGGTCGGTGGGCATTGGAGGTCAGTTCGGCCAACATCCGTCCAGTCGTGTAAATCGAACTGTTGCAGGCTGAAGCTGCCGCCGTGATCACCACGAAGTTGACAATGCTGGCTGCCCCACGCAGTCCAGCATCCCGGAAGACCAGGACAAAGGGACTGTTGTTTGGCGACAGGTGATCCCATGGATAAATGCACATGATCACTGCCAGGGCACCGATGTAAAAGAGCAGAATCCGAATTGGAATCCCGTTGATCGCCCGGGGAATTACCTTCCGTGGGTTCTCAGCCTCCGCCGCGGTAACCCCTACCATCTCAATGCCGACAAAGGCAAAGACCACCATCTGGAAGGACCGGGCAAAGCCGCCCAGGCCCGTTGCAAAGAAGCCGTGGTAACGGACCAGGTTCAGTGGTGAGGCCACGTAGCCATCAGTTGTCTTGAACTGCAAGACCATCATCAAGATCCCGACTGCCACTAGGATAACGATCGCCAGGATCTTGATCAGGGCAAACCAGAACTCAATCTCGCCGAACACGTTCACGGTGATCAGGTTCAGACACAGGAAGATGACCAGTGTGATTACCCCGGGGATCCACTGGGGAACGTGGGGTAACCAGATCTGAATGTACAGTCCCACCGCCGTGATCTCGGCCATGGCCAGGGCCAACCAGCAGGCCCAGTAAGCCCAACCGGCGACAAAACTCACTCGGGGCCCCAGGTAGTCCCGGATGGCCTCCATGAATGACCGGTAATGCAAGTTCGACAACAAGAGCTCGCCCAGCGCCCGCATGATACCAAAACAGACAATCCCGGTAATTAGGTAGGCCAACAGGATCGCCGGACCGGCTTCCCGAATGGCCTTTCCTGACCCCAGGAACAGACCGGTGCCGATCGTTCCCCCGAGGGCCATCAGCTCGATGTGTCGGCTTTTAAGGCGCCGATTCATCTGCTGCTTCTTTTCCATTTTCAATTCACTCCTCAATATTAAAGTGGACCATCACCTACTAATTTGGTCCACCTTGAGATATAATAACGAACTATCGAAACTATATTGTATAACACTTTTTTCGGTTAGGAGTAATTTTCTTTGCGTGCTTATTTTCCCTTTCTTGTTTACTTTTGTTTCATATTATTAGTATTCTTCCATACCCGAAGCTGGCAACGGTACACCGACTGGGGAAAGCGACTTACCATCATCTCATTTCTTGTCTATGTTACCGCGGTGATGTGGCTATGCTTGACCCCCGCCCACGTTGACGTTCCGTCAGCCCAGAAGATCCTCTTCCACTTCCATGGGGTCCCCTACAATGCCATCCCTTTCCAAGGATTCAGCGTCGAATACTTTCTAAACATCGTGATGACGTTTCCCTTGGGAGTCTATATCTTCCTCTTCAACTATCGAACGCCATTTGAACGCGCCATCCTATACGGCTTTTGCTTCAGTCTCTTCATCGAATGTAACCAGTTCATCTGGGATTACTTTCTCAATCTGCAACGTCTTGCCGACATCGACGACCTGATCACCAATACTTTGGGAGCAGTTATCGGCTTTTCCCTGATGCTAATCCTTTACCAGAACGGCTGGCAAAAAATTTTGCAACGATTTATGATCATTCAGTCTTAGATTTGTTAAACTAAGTATTTGAGGTGATGAGAATGATTTCAAACGAACAGCGGGCACACGATATTGCAATCGCTCTGATGAAGGATAACGACGGCAATTTGAAGCCAATCGAAGCCTATCATCAATACATCAATTATCTTCTGCCAATCCTGCGGGAAATCAACAAGGACTTCCCCCACGGCATCAAGGAAAATCCCTAATCAAATACCCAGTAGCGCGACGATTATCCCGCTACTGGGCTTTTTCGTTAGAAAGGTTATTGTTTCACCTATTCAATTGAACTATGATGATAACCGTACTTTACTAGGAAGGAGTTTTTGTCATGTTTACTGAACAAAAGCGGGGCTTTGACTGGTTCAGTCTGATTGTCGGGATCCTGTTCATCCTGGCAGGACTAGCATCATTCATGCACCCAGATAAGACTTTGCACTTTTTGACAATTTTAGTAGGAATTGCCTTTATTCTACGGGGAATCTACGAACTGTGGTTCCGGCAGTTTGTTAACCGGGCCCTTGGTGAAAGTTCAGGATGGATTATCTTTGCAGCTATTTTAGATATTATTCTAGGGATCCTTGTTCTGGTTTACCCAGGATTGGGTGCCCTTTACATCGCTATCCTGTTCGCTATCTGGTTCATCATCGATTCCATCATGGAAATCAAGGCTGCTGGTCTATTTAAGGCCTTCCACCGTGGTTACGCCACCTGGTTAATTATCCTTGGGGTCATCAGTATCATTATGGGGATCATTCTCCTCTTCAGTCCAATGCTCTCAGCAATGACCATTGTCTGGTTAGTATCGGCAATGCTGATGGTCTTCGGGATTATGCACGTTATCCAAGCATTCTAACGAATCGTCAATCAGTCACAAAAAAACGGGTTGTCCAGCAACTGGGCAACCCGTTTTGGTATTTATGGATGTGGATTTGGAAATTAGTCGATGTCAATCCGGCTATCGTTTTCGTCACTAGCCTGCATCTTTGGCAATTCAAGGGTTAATACCCCGTTTTCATAATGGGCAGAAACCTTAGAACGGTCAACATCTGGGAGCCGGTATTGACGACTCATCTGGCCGTACCGCCGTTCACTGTGCAGAATGTTACCCTTCTTGTCACTCTCATCGGAGAAGGTGTCACGGTGACCAGTGACAGACAGAATGTTGTTAGCATAGTTAATATGGATATCCTTCTTGTCAAAGCCTGGCATATCAATCTTAACTTGGTAAGCCTTGTCGTCTTCAGCGACATCGGTCTTCATGTGATCAGCTGCTGGTGTTAAGTCAGAGAAGAAATCATCATTCATCCAATCACGCATGTTCATCAAGTTATCGAATAAGTTACCACGACGTTGAATTTCATTAGCCATAATTGATTCTTCCTTTCTGATTACCTTGATCTTGATTACACTTACTATCTTAATCATCCCAATTGAAAATACAACAGTTGTTTAGCACTTATTCGTTGAGAGTGCTAATTTCTGTTTAACCAATATTGATCAATCCCCAGTTGCTTACTCTCCCAAGCGATCGGCGTGCTGACTTTTTAGTTATCCACAGCAAAGAAATTTAAATTATTTATCTTCATATGAAAATTTGATCATATATAAGCGATAAAAAAGGCCATCCCAGCTTAGTGAGATGTGATGTGTACCCTTAAAGTTGGAACTTGTATGTTCTTACTTGTAAATTGAATAAATATTTTTTCCTAAATTTCAAGAATAAGTTAGCCACTGGACTCAAATAAATAATACT
>CAMFOZ010000028.1 GCA_945971245.1 uncultured Lactobacillus sp. | reverse complement strand
CAAGATGTAATGTAGCAAAATCCGTAAGGATTTATTTATAGAATACGAGGAGGAACCAAAATGCGAAAACGGATTGTAGTTGCAATCTACGTCCTGGTTGGGGCAATGGTCGGTTTCTACTATCTACCCCTACTGTGGGACGTATTAAAATTGCACTTTGCACTCCCGTTGTTGGTATTCTTAGATATTATTATCGGTGCACTTATTTTCTGGCTGCTAGGATTGCTATTGGCCAAACCAACAATGAGACTGCTGACGCAAATTGAGCGGGAACTAACGCAGAAGAACCCACTCTACCTGATTTTCGGCGCATTGTTGACGATCCTCGGCCTGATTCTGGCGGTATTGATTTCGATCCCGCTCTGGCAGACCAACATTCCGGTGGTTAACAACGTCTTGCCGATCCTGTTGATGCTATTATTCAGTTACCTGGGTTTCCGGATTGGGACCACCCGGATAGACGAATGGCGAAAATTGTTAACCCGGAAGACCCAACACAGCGATGATAATGGTGAGATGATTGATCGCCATGATGCCAATTACCACCATTATAAGATCCTAGATACCAACATCCTGATTGACGGGCGGATCTATGACCTGGTCAAGACCGGTTTCCTGGAAGGAACCCTGTTAGTGCCTAACTTTGTTCTCTATGAGTTGCAATACATTGCTGACTCTGGCGAGAGCATCAAGCGGGTACGGGGCCGGCGTGGCTTGGATATCTTGAACAAGCTGCAGAGCGAGAAGATCGTACCGATTGAGATGTACGATGGTGATTTCGAGGATATCCCTGAGGTTGACAGCAAGTTGATCGCCCTGGCTAAGAAGGTCAACGGGGCGATCGTCACCAACGACTACAACCTCAACAAGGTGATTCAGTTCCAGAACGTTGATGTCTTAAACATCAACAACCTGGCCAAGTCACTGCGGCCCCGGGTAATTCCAGGTGAGACCCTCAACGTCGTGGTTGTCAAGAAGGGGACTGAACGGCAGCAAGGGGTTGCCTACCTGGACGATGGGACGATGGTCGTTGTCGAGGATGGCCGCTACTTCATGAACAAGCCGATTGAAGTGGAGGTCACCAGTGCCCTGCAGACGGATGCCGGTCGGATGATCTTTGCCCGGCCGCTGCACTCCCAACGGGGAATTGATGAGCAATCTAAAACGGATGACAAGTCTAAGGGCAGTGATAAGTCCAAGGACAAGGGCCACGCCAATAATTCAAAGAAGAAATAATGAAAAAAGGAGATCGCCGCGGCGATCTCCTTTTTTAGGTCAAAATAGCCAAAAGAAAAGGACGGCCTGGGATCAGCCGCCCTCGATAATAGGGAGTATTACGAAAACTTGGGGGAGATTTCGTAATGATTATTTTTTCGGTTACTATTGGGAGGAGTAATTGAAAAATAATAGGTTTCATTGATGTAGCAAAGCTCTTTCTTTACTACGCTTATTATACTAACAGTAGAATGTGAAGAAATTATGACCAAAGTCTTAAAGAACTTTTCAAGTGCCGAAATTCTCAATGGGGCGCGGACCGGGCCTGTTTGTGGTAAGATTAAGGAAGCAATTTGCAAGTAAATTATGAGGGAGCAGATAGTATGCTAACGATCTATAATACGTTGACAAGAAAAAAGGAAGAGTTTAAGCCGCTACATCCAGGCGTTGTTAACATGTATGTCTGTGGCCCGACGGTTTACAATTACATTCACATTGGTAATGCCCGTTCGGCGATCGCCTTTGACACGGTGCGGCGCTACCTTGAGTTCAAGGGCTACAAGGTCAACTATGTCTCCAACTTCACTGACGTTGATGACAAGATGATCAAGGCGGCCCACGAGCAGGGGATCACGGTGCCCCAACTGGCGGAGAAGTACATCAACGCCTTCATGGAGGACACGACGGCCATTAACATCGAGCCGGCGACCCTGCACCCGCGGGCCACGGAAAATATCCCAGACATCATCAAGTTTGTCAGTGGTCTGATTGATAAGGGCTATGCCTACGCAAAGGACGGCGACGTTTACTACCGGGCCCGGAAGTTCAAGCACTACGGTCAGCTGTCCGGCCAGTCAATTGACGACCTTGAAGTCGGGGCCAGCGAGCACGTCAGCGCCGATGAGGTCGATAAGAAGGAAGACCCGATGGACTTTGCCCTCTGGAAGGCCGCTAAGCCCGGTGAGATCAGCTGGGATTCCCCATGGGGTAAGGGCCGTCCCGGTTGGCACATTGAGTGCTCCGTGATGTCCACCAAGTACCTCGGTAAGACCATCGATATTCACGCCGGTGGGCAGGACCTGGAATTCCCGCACCACGAAAACGAGATTGCCCAGAGTGAGGCAGAAAACGGTCAGCAGTTTGTCCGTTACTGGATGCACAACGGCTTTGTCACCATCGGTAAGGACAATGAGAAGATGAGCAAGTCCCTGCACAACTTCATCACCGTCCACGACATCATCAAGAAGGTTGACCCCCAAGTGCTGCGTTTCTTCATGGCAACAACCCAGTACCGGCGGCCAATCCAGTACAGTGAAGATAACCTGGTTGATGCCAAGAACAACCTTGACCACATCCAGACGGCTTACGACAACCTGACTTACCGGGAGCAGGATGCCCAGGCTGGTGGGGACGCCGATGTTGACGCCAAGCTAGCCGACTTCAAGCAGCGCTTCACTGATGCCATGGATGATGACATTAACGTTCAAAATGGGATTGCTGTGGTCTACGAACTGGTCAAGTACGCCAACGTCTATGCCCAAAAGGATCAGGTCAACACTGATGCTCTGGCAGCTTTGAAGTCGACCCTGGCAACTCTGATGAGCATCTTTGGGGTTAAGCTGACGGCATCTGATAACCAAATCGATGACGACCAGATCAAGCAGCTGATTGAAGAACGGAATGAGGCCCGCAAGAACAAGGACTTCGCTCGCAGTGACCAAATTCGGGACGACCTGAAGAAACAGGGGATTATTCTTGAGGATACCCCTCAGGGAACCCGGTACAAGAAGGAGTAGTTTTTAATTACAATGGAAAAAGCAGACTATCGACAACTAAACGGCATTGCCCTGGCCTACCTCGGCGATGCGGTCTATGAGGTGTTCATTCGCCAACACCTGTTGAGCACGGGGCTGAGTAAGCCAACCAAGCTTCAGCACATCGCCACTCACTATGTTTCGGCGAAGGCCCAGGCGGCATTGATCGACCTGATGAAGGAAGACGACCTGTTGACCGACGAAGAGTGGGCCTACTTCAAGCGGGGCCGCAACGCCAACAGTCACACCCATGCCAAGCACACCGCCGTTTTGACCTACCGGATCTCGACCGGCTTCGAGGCCTTAATGGGCTACCTCCAGCTCTCGGGCCAGCAGGAACGGTTGAACGAACTGGCAGAATGGTGCATCAAACAAGTGGAAGCGGGGCGGACAAAGCATGAAGACTGAAAATACCGATTTTATTATTGGCCGGCATCCGGCAATCATGGCGCTTAAGTCGGACCAGGAGATCAACAAGGTCTTTATCCAATCCGGCTTGAAGGCCGATGCCATTGCGCAGATTATCAAGCTGGCGAAGGAAAAGCGGCTGGTCATCTCCAACGTTCCTAAGAACAAGCTGGACATGATGACTGACCACCAGAATCACCAGGGGGTTGCCCTTGCGGTAGCTGCCTACCAATATGCCACCATCGATGACCTCTTCGATAACGCGGCTAAGCACGGCGAAGATCCCTTCTTCCTGATCTTGGATGAGCTAGAGGATCCCCACAACTTGGGGTCCATCATTCGGACAGCGGATGCGGCCGGGGTCCATGGAATCATCATTCCGCGTCGTCGGGCAGTCGGCCTGACTTCCGTGGTGGCTAAGACCTCGACCGGGGCGATCGAACACGTTCCGGTAGCCCGGGTTACTAACCTGGTCCAGACGGCTAAGGAGCTCCAGGAACGGGGCGTTTGGCTCTTCGGTACCGACATGAAGGGCAAGGACTATCGGACCTGGGATGCTCATGGGGCCGTGGCACTAGTCATCGGTAATGAAGGTAAGGGGATTTCCGCCCTCCTGAAGAAGACCTGTGACGAGATGCTGACGATCCCGATGATCGGGCACGTCCAGAGTCTGAACGCCAGTGTGGCCGCTAGTCTCTTGATCTATCAGGGATTTAATTCACGGCACCCATTAAAATAATGTGTAGACGGGCAACTTCCAACAAGGAGGTTGCCCGTCTGTATTCGCTTTCACTTATCACCCAGTCAGTGGATAACTGATATTTAAAAAATGTGGGACTATAATGGTCGATTATCCCTTAATGTGTTCACTTAATGCTGGATATACCGTTCGATTAGTCGTTCCGTTAAACGAGTAAAACAGCTATTGCCTGATGAGACGTTTTGATAAATTAATATCAGACGCGTGGGTTTTACGGAAATAAACGCTGAATTGAAAGCGCTTTTCGCCGGCCGATGGGGAAGGTAAATACCATGCTGGACGGGAACTAGGGAGCGACGAGCACTAGTTGAAATCGTGACGGGTCAATCAAATTAGGGAGGAGCAATGCAAAAATGCACTGCACCAACAAGACCAACCATAAAATTCGCAATCAAAGGGAAGTGAAAATCCTGGTTGATGCCAGGGCAGGTAAGGATAAGGAGTTTCAAGCACTATTTAACCAGTACTGGCCACTGGTTCGCCGTCTCTGGCAGGAATATTACGTGGCTGACCTGGAACTCGAAGACTGGCATCAGGAAGCCGAAATGGTCCTGATGCGAGTTCTTGAACGGTACCGGGGCGGTTCGATGAACAGCTTTGCGGGTTTCTACAAGCAGAGCCTGATCAACCGATTACTGGATCTTTACCGGGCCCGGCAGGCTTACAAACGGATCCCGGCCAGTCAGTTATCCTCATTGGGGGATGAGGATGCTAACCTGCTGGTGGATGGCCGACGGAACCGGCCAGAGGATATCGTTTACTGCCAGAAGTGTCTGGAAAACTTCATGCAACAATGCTCAACTTTTGAGCGTCAGGTGATTGTCCTTCTTCACCAGGGAGATAGCATTGCCGACCTGGAAAGAAAACTCAACTGCGATGAACGCAAGATCCGGAGTGCTCTGACACGGGGGCGTCGCAAACTGATTGCTGAATTACGACAGAAATATTAAGGTGAAACAGCCAGGTAGTAGAGAAGTACTACCTGGCTGTTTTATATGGTTGATTTAAAGATCACGTTCGTGCTAACCTATTACTGAATGGAGGCGGTAGTATGTCCCAACGAAAAGTTGCCTTGGAATGTACCAAGTGCGGTGCGCGTAATTACACGGTCACCACTAATCCGCAGCGACAATCACGATTAGAACTACGTAAATTCTGCAAGCACTGCGGTGAGTACACACTTCACCGTGAGAGCAAGTAGGTGGAGGCAAGGATGCACTTAATTCGATTTATCAAGAGTGTTAACCATGAGATGAAGCTGGTTGTTTGGCCAACTGCAAAGGAAAACCGGCGTGACACAACGATCGTTATTTCATTGACGTTGTTCTTCGTCCTGTTCTTTGCCCTGTTTGATTGGTTGATTCAATTATTAATGAAACTGTTTGTCTAAGTTGTGGTCAAACAGTGGGTTGTCTGTTATACTAAGTTTTGGTGAACTTCGTGACGAGCGGGGTTTTTTATTTTGGTAAAAATTAAAAACAGCATTAATCTTTAAGGAGGATTTATCGTGGAATCACATGAAAAACGTTGGTACGTCTTGCATACTTACTCCGGTTACGAGAACCGGGTTAAGAGCAACCTGGAATCCCGGGCACAGTCAATGGGAATGCAGGACTACATCTTTCGGGTAGTCGTCGCAAACGAGACGGTTCGGCAAGTGAAGGATGGTCAGGCCAAGGAAGTTGTTGAAAACACCTTCCCAGGTTACGTCCTGGTTGAGATGGTCATGACCGACCAAGCATGGTACATCGCCCGGAACACGCCAGGCGTTACCGGTTTCTTGGGTTCCCACGGTGGTGGTTCTAAGCCAACCCCACTGCTTCCTGAAGAAGTAGAGCGGATCATGAAGCGGATGGGTGCCGAAATCACCGTCAGTGACCTGGATGTTAAGGAAGGCGACACGGTTAAGGTGATCGCCGGGCCATTTGCTGACCTGACGGGTAAGGTTACCGAGGTCGACCACGAGAAGCAAAAGCTCAAGGTTAATGTCGAGATGTTCGGTCGGGAAACGTCTGCCGAACTGGGCTTTGACCAGGTTGACACTGCGGTTGATTAATCGCTGAAAACGAACTTGAAATTGTGAGATAACTGTGGTATGTTTCTATGGTATGCTATTCGACATACTGTGGGAGAGGTAAATTTTCTGCCTCATCATGACCACAACACGGACTAAGGAGGTTTTGTCTCGTGGCAAAGAAAGTAGCTAACATTGTCAAGTTGCAAATTCCTGCCGGTGCCGCTACACCAGCTCCACCAGTAGGTCCTGCACTTGGACAAGCAGGTATTAACATTATGGGCTTCACTAAGGAATTCAACGCACGGACTGCAGACCAAAAGGGTATGTTGATCCCAGTTGTAATTACTGTATATGAGGACCGTTCATTCGACTTCATTACTAAGACGCCACCTGCTGCTGTCTTACTAAAGAAGGCCGCTGGTGTTGAACATGGTTCCGGTGAACCTAACACAAACAAGGTTGCTTCAGTAACGAAGGACCAAGTTAAGGAAATCGCTGAAACTAAGATGCAAGATCTAAACGCAGCTGACGTAGAAGCAGCTATGCGCATGATTGAAGGTACTGCACGCAGCATGGGCTTCACTGTTGAAGACTAGTTGTTAAGCAGTCCGGACGTATTATCAAAGTAATACGTCTCCGTGGGAGGTATTTAACTCCGCTAGACCACATTTGCAAGGAGGAAAACACAAGATGGCTAAGAATCGTGGTAAGAAGTACCAAGACGCGCTTAAAAAGGTTGACAGCAAGAAGGAATACGCTGTTAACGACGCGGTTCAATTAGTAAAAGATATTGACTTTGCTAACTTTGACTCAACTGTTGAAGTTGCATTTAACTTAAACGTTGACACTAAGCAAGCTGACCAACAATTACGTGGTGCCGTTGTTTTGCCAAACGGTACTGGTAAGGACCAAACCGTTATCGTATTTGCTGAAGGTGAAAACGCCAAGGCTGCCCAAGACGCTGGTGCTGACTTTGTTGGCTCCGACGACCTGGTTGAAAAGATTCAAGACGGCTGGCTCGACTTTGACGTTGCCATTGCTACGCCAAACATGATGCCTAAGGTTGGTCGTTTGGGTCGGATCCTTGGACCTAAGGGCTTAATGCCAAACCCAAAGACTGGTACGGTTACGATGGACGTTGCCAAGGCTGTTTCTGACGCCAAGGCTGGTCAAGTTACCTACCGGACTGACCGTGATGGTAACGTTGCTGTACCATTCGGTAAGGTATCCTTCGATACTGACAAGCTGGTTGAAAACCTGAAGACGTTGGAAGACATCGTTGTTAAGGCTCGTCCTGCTTCAGTACGTGGGACTTACATCAAGCACGCTTCAATCGCCTCAACTTTTGGCCCAAGCGTTACGCTTGATTTAGCTTCATTCTAATTAAATATTAGGTGAAATAAAGCCGCGAGTTTTTGACTCGCGGCTTTTTTGCTTTGCTAGAATTGACGTGAGGTGAAAATATTATGCAAGTACGTGAAATCAACATTCCGTTTGGCAAGTACCATACCTACTGTCGGGTCGTGGGGCCGACGAGTGACCGTCCGCCAATCCTCCTGTTGCACGGGGGACCGGGTTCGACCCACAACTACTTTGAGCTCCTGGACGACCTTGCCGACCGGGCCGGGCGGCAGCTGATTATGTACGACCAGCTCGGTTGTGGTCGGTCTTCCATCCCCGATGATCACCCAGAGTTATACACCGCTGAGAATTGGGTGGCGGAATTGGAGAACCTGCGTCACTACCTGCAGCTCGACCAGCTTTACCTACTAGGCCAATCATGGGGTGGTATGCTGGCGATTATCTACCTGTGTGACTACCATCCTCGGGGCGTTCAGGGAGTGATCCTCTCCAGCACCCTTTCCTCGGCCCGGTTGTGGGCCAGCGAGCTCCATCGGTTGATCAAGTTCATGCCAGAAAAGGACCAGGCGGCGATTCGTCATGCAGAGGAGACGGGCGACTTTGCTGATCCAGCTTACCAGCGGGCTAACACGACCTTCATGGAACTCCATGCGGCTGGCCGGGTGACGGCCCAATCACCTGAACCCCTACGACGAGCCAAACAGGGTGGGGAACAAGCCTACCTGACGGCCTGGGGCCCGAACGAGTATAACCCACTGGGGAACCTCCGTGATTACGAGTACACGGCGAAACTCGCCCGGATCAAGATACCGGCCCTGGTGATCGACGGGACCAACGACCTCTGCACACCCCTGGTTGCCAAGACGATGTATGACCGCCTGCCGAACGCCCACTGGGAACTGTTCCAGGGGGCCCGCCACATGGTCTTCGCGGAGCAGACTACGGCCTATGAACAGACGGTTACGGATTGGCTAACGGCGGTGGAAAAGTAAAATTAGTCCTTAACAATTAGGCAAGGATGGTGTATACTGCTAAACAACATCTGATTATTAAAATCAGATTAAAAAATTAAATTTTGAGGAGTGACGACAATGACACAATTTAAATTTTCAAAGCGTGTCCCAGCGGATGGAACGGATGCGGTTGGTGCAATTCTACAAGCAGCGGCGGATCCGCAAATTATTTCCTTTGCTGGTGGATTGCCGGCACCCGAATTGTTCCCGGTCGAGGCGATGAAGGCGGCGGTGGACAAGGTCTTCACCACGCACGGCCAGGAAGCCATGCAGTACGGTGCAGCCAAAGGGGTGACCGCGCTACGTGAGTTAATCCAAAAGCATGTTAAGGAAAAGGAAGACGTGGATGCTGCACTAGATAATGTCCTGGTGACTACCGGTTCTGAACAGGTATTGGACCTGGTTGGTAAGGCCTTCATCGATCCTGGTGATACCGTCTTGGTGGAACAACCGACCTACCTGTGTGCCCTCGACGTGTTCAAGACCTATGGTGCTAACTTTGCCGGGGTCGAAATGGACGAGCAGGGGATGAAGATGGATGCCTTGGAAGAGGCCCTGAAGTCCCATCCGAACACCAAGCTGATCTACACGGTGCCAAACTTCCAGAACCCGACTGGTCGAACGATGGCGGCTGATCGTCGTAAGAAGCTAGCTGAGCTGGCTGCTAAGTATGACGTCTACGTCCTGGAAGATAATCCATACGGGGAGATTCGCTTTGCCGGCCAACATGTGCCAGCTGTGAAGTCCTTCGACAAGACGGGACACGTCTTCTACATGAGTACCTTCTCCAAGACTCTGGCGCCCGGCTTCCGGTTGGGCTGGGTGGTTGCCGACGAGGCCGTGGTCGACAAGTTGACTGTCCTGAAGCAGTCAGCTGACCTGCACACTGATAACCTAGTTCAGTATGCAGTTGCCCAGTTCTTCGCCGACAATGATGTCGATGCCCACGTCAAGGAGATCAGCGACCTCTATGGTAAGCGCAAGCAGCTGATGGTTGATGGGATCAAGAAGTACTTCCCAGCCGGGGTTAAGTACACCGATCCTGAAGGTGGGATGTTCCTCTGGGTTGAGGTACCAGGAGTAGATGATACCGTGGCCCTCTTCAAGGAATGCCTGAAGCACAACGTGGCCTTCGTACCCGGGGATCCATTCTTTGCTGGCAAGGCTCAGCCCGGGACCTTCCGCCTGAACTACTCCAATGCCCAAGAAGATAAGATTAAAGCAGGGATGAAGCAGCTCGGGGCCGCCCTCCAGGAAGCCGTTGCTAAATAATAATTGATACTGATGAAAATCTCCTAAGGGATGCAGCAGGATTTGATCTTGCGGCATCCCTTTTTTGGTTATTCAAATAGCAAATGGTTGGGTATCAAGGAAAAGTATTTTATAATCAGGAGTTAGCCGACTATCATATAATAAGTAACTTATCGAAAGAAGGGAAAATTGTGGCAATCCTCAAACAGCTCGGTTGGTTCTTCCGCCAGCAGTGGCGCCAGTACCTCGGCGGGGTGATCGCCTTGATTCTGGTGGCGATCTGTAACGTCATTCCGGCCCGGATCATCGGGAACGTGGTTGACGCCATCAGTGCCCACCGGGTCGTCTTCGGCTGGCTGATGCTCCAGCTGGGCATTATGGTCAGTGCTGCCCTGATCCAGTATTTCCTGCGCTTTGCCTGGCAGAAACTCCTCTATGGTAGTTCCTATGTCCTAGAACGGCAGCTGCGCAGTCAGCTTTTCCACCACTTCATGATCATGGATCCGAGCTTCTACCAGCGCTGGCGGACGGGTGACCTGATGGCCCACGCCACCAATGACGTCGAAGCGGTCCGGGAGGTGGCCAGTTACGGGATCCTGACACTGGCCGATTCAGTAATCACCGGGGGTTCGATGATCATTGCGATGGGCGTTTTCGTCAGCTGGCGCCTGACCATCGTTACCCTCCTGCCATTACCATTATTAGTACTATTGTCCCACCACCTGGGAAATAAGATTCACGATGCCTATGGCCACGCTCAGCAGGCCTTTGGACGCCTCAACAATAAAACCCAGGAGAGTATCAGTGGGATCAAGGTGGTCCAGTCGCTCGGGGAGGAACAGGCGGACCTGGCGGACTTTCACCACTATGTTCAACGAGCCCTCCATACGAACCTGCGGGCCTACTTCTGGGATGCCCTGTTCAGTCCGGCCACCACATTAATCATGGGAATGGCCTACATCATCGCGATCGGCGTTGGTGGCTGGGCTGTTGGTCAGGGCCAGCTGTCAGTGGGGCAGTTGGTCACGATGATCACCTACCTTGGTGAACTGGTTTGGCCGCTGTTTGCGATCGGGACCCTGTTCAACACCCTGGAACGGGGGCGTGCCAGCTATGATCGGATCAACACTTTGCTGGCGGAGAAACCGGCCTGGCTTCGGGCACCCACTGATAAGCCGGTACCAACCGGAACAATGGCGGTCGACATCGATCATTTTGCATACCCAAACGGTGAGGGGGATGTCCTCCATAATGTCCACTTCAAAGTTCCCGCGGGCGCCAAGGTCGGGGTGGTCGGTCCGACGGGGAGTGGTAAGTCAACTCTACTACGTTTGCTGGTTCGGGACTTTGATCATTACCAGGGGAAGATCACCATTGCCGGCCAAGACATCCGGCAGGTGTCTCTCGACCGTTACCGGCAGCAAGTAGCCTATGTACCCCAGACGAACTTCCTGTTTTCTGACACGATTGAAAACAACCTGCGCTTTGGCAATCCGATCGCTGACGACCAGCGCCTCCACCGGGTAACGGCGGCGGTCGCGATGGCCGATGAGGTGGCGGCAATGCCTGAACAATACCAGACCACGGTTGGCCAGGACGGGACAAACCTCTCCGGAGGGCAGAAACAACGCCTGGCCCTGGGACGGGCGTTGATGAAGGATGCCCAACTGCTAGTGCTCGATGATCCGCTCTCGGCCGTGGATGCCGAGACGGCGGAAAAGATTGAACAGCGCCTGGAGACTGGCAAGCAATCACTGGTCATGGCGACGAGCCGGCTGAGCACGGTTAGTCAACTTGACTGGTTGATCGTGATGGAAAAAGGAACCATCACGGAGCAGGGACGGCCCGCTGAACTCATGGAGCGGCCCGGCTGGTACCGTGATACCCTGCATGAACAGCTACGGCGTAAGAGATTGGAGGATGACCTGAATGGACGAACAAACTAAATTGACCCATCGCCGACAACGGGTTGTTCTGCGGCGGATCTTCCGAGCAGCCCGGCCGTTCTGGTGGCAGTTCACCCTGGCGATCGTGGTGGCCGTAGTCCTCAGTGTAGTTAACCTCCTCTTGCCGCGGTTGATCCAGTTCTACATCGACCACTACCTGCGCCACGGTCCGGTACTCTTGAAGTGGATCATCATGTTTGCCGGGATTTACCTGGGCCTGACGGTTATCCGCGCCCTTCTGCAGTTTATCCAGGCTTATAGCTTCGCAGTGGGGGCGGAACGAACTCTGGAGAGCCTGCGGGACCGGTTGATTCGTCATATCTACTTCTTGGGGATGCGCTTCTTTGACGAGACCCCGGTCGGTGAGATTGTCTCCCGGGTGACCAATGACACCAAGGCCCTCTATAATTTCTGGAATCTGATCCTGAACCTGGTTGTCGCCTTGACGGGGCTGATCGCATCATTTGTAGCCATGTACATGGTGAGCCCGCTGCTGGCCTGGCTGACCCTGGGTCTGTTGTTAGTAATTGTCCTGTTGGTGCGGTGGTACCAGAAACTCAGTGTGCCCGTGTACCAGCGGGTCCGGGCGAGCCTCAGTCGACTAAACACCCGGATCAATGACGCCCTGGGTGGAATCGAGATCATCCAGCAGTTCGGCCAGCAACACCGCCTGGCAACGGACTTCGACCAGGAGAACAACCGTTACTTCAGTTACCGGAACCGCCTGATTAACTTTGATTCCTTCCTGCTGTACCCAATCGTCAGCCTGATGTTCATTCTGGCGGAGACGACGACCTTGGGCTACTTCGGCTGGCACAGTGAACATACGATAGTGGCTGCCGGGGTGGTTTATGCCTTCATCGCCTACCAGCAGAACTTCTTTAACCCGCTGACGAGCGTGATGGAAAACCTCGCGACCTTCCAGGAGGGGATCGTGGCCGGTGACCGGATCTTTACCCTGCTGGACCGCCCGTCAACGCAGCCGGTGCAGGGGGATGAACCGCTGCAGATCACAGCTGGGAAGATTGAATTCCGTCACGTGACCTTTGGCTATGACCCGAAAAAGCCAGTCCTCAAAGATATCTCGTTTACGGTCGAACCGGGGCAGATGGTTGCCTTGGTCGGCCACACCGGGAGTGGGAAGAGTTCGATCATCAATCTGCTAATGCGGTTTTATGAGTTTCAAGAAGGACAGATTCTAATCGATGGTAAGGATATTCGCCGTTATTCCCTGCGTGAGTTGCGTCACCGGCTAGGCCTGGTGGTACAGGAGCCAATCATCTTCTACGGGACGGTGGCTCATAACATCGGGATGTTTACCGATGAACAGGACCTGACGAACATTCGCCAGGCGGCCAAGCTGGTCAACGCTGACGACTTCATCGAACAACTGCCTCGTAAATATGACACCCTACTGAGTGAGGGTGGAAGTAACCTTTCAACCGGTCAGCGCCAGTTAATCGCCTTTGCCCGGGTGATGGCCCGTCACCCCCGGGTCCTAATCTTAGACGAGGCCACGGCCAGCATCGATTCCCACACTGAGAAAATGATTACGGCCAGCATCAATGAGATGAGCAGGGAGCAGACGACGATTGCCATTGCCCACCGGCTCTCAACCATTCGAAATGCTGATCAGATCCTGGTTCTACGGGAAGGTCGGATCGTGGAGCGGGGTCGGCATGATAAATTGATGGCCCAGGATGGTTACTATGCTAAGATGGTCCGCCTGCAGGAAGCAGAAAAATAAAAATATCCCTTTACAGAAGTGGGCAGGGCATGTTAAACTAACAAAGTTGATTAATATGACTCTGCCTAAGACTCAGGTGGCGTAAGCCTTAATTCGTACCTGCCGAGGAAGAAATGTAAATTCCTTCTCTATGTCTGCGGTCATAGGGATTTTTTATTAAATCCGATCAAAATACATTGCAGGAGGTGAAAATTCATGAGTGAAGCAGCTATTGCTAAGAAGGCTGAAATCGTTAAGGACACTCAAGCTCTGCTTAACGATGCTGAATCAGCTATCGTTGTTGACTACCGTGGTTTGACGGTTGCCGAAGTTACTGACTTGCGTAAGCAACTCCGTGACGCCGGTGTTAAGATGTCAGTTATCAAGAACAAGATTCTTGACCGGGCCGTTGAAGGCACTGACTACGAAGACCTCAAGAGTACTTTTGTTGGTCCTACTGCTGTGGCTTTCTCAAACGAAGACCCAATCGCACCAGCAAAGATCTTGAAGAACTTTGCCGATGACCACGACGCTCTTGAAATCAAGGGTGGCTTCATCGAAAAGAGTGTTAAGACTCTCGATGAAATCAACGAATACGCTTCTATGCCAAGTCGCGAAGAACTGTTGTCAATGCTTGCATCTGCACTGCAAGACCCAATGCGGAAGATTGCCCGTGCAGTCAAGGCCGTTGCCGACAAGGAAGACGAAGCCGCATAATTGCCGTATTAAGATTAAATATCAAATTAAAATCAATTACCTAAATATTGGAGGAAATAAACATGGCTTTTGATAAGGATGCTATCATTGCTTCATTAAAGGAAGCATCAATTTCTGACCTTAACGACCTCGTTAAGGCTATCGAAGACGAATTCGACGTTTCTGCAGCTGCTCCAGTTGCTGTTGCCGGTGCTGCCGGTGGCGACGCTGCTGCTAAGGACAGCTTCACTGTTGAATTGACTGAACCAGGTGCTGCCAAGGTTAAGGTTATCAAGGCTGTTAAGGACATCACTGGTGTCGGCCTGAAGGATGCTAAGGACCTTGTTGACAACGCTCCTTCAGCTATCAAGGAAGACGTTAAGGAAGACGAAGCTAACGACATCAAGGAAAAGCTTGAAGCCGCTGGTGCTACTGTTACCCTTAAGTAGTCTCACATTCATTAATACAAAAAAAGTGGTTGCCAAATTGGCGACCACTTTTTTGTATACCCCCACGATCACATGACCGTGGGGGTTTTTATGTTATGAGTTTTGAATATGTTGATAATTGGTTCACATTCGATGGTAAAATGCCTAATATAATAGTTAATAACAATATTATCTTAAACTAAAACTGGATGGGAAAATTAACCATGAGAGTACATATTACCAATCTTTACGGAATGGGAATTCAGAGTGTGGCCCAGATTGCCCAACACATGGTAGCCCAGATTGCCTGTCAGAATTTGGGCTACCACGAGTTAGCGATCTATAACTATCGGTGGAACGAGGAGCCACTGAATGCACGGACCGCACGCTACGACGGAATCCTTTCGGCAGTCGACAATCACGATATCGTGATCTTTCAGTCACCATCGTGGAACGAGCTGGGCTGGGATAGTGGCCTGATGGACCGACTAGCCAGCTATGAAGACGTCAAGAAGATAGTCTTCGTACACGATGTGATTCCGCT
The DNA here is from genome assembly GCA_945971245.1 of uncultured Lactobacillus sp. GTDB lineage: Bacteria > Bacillota > Bacilli > Lactobacillales > Lactobacillaceae > Limosilactobacillus. The sequence continues at coordinate 2,355 of CAMFOZ010000028.1, read as the reverse complement.
GATGTTCGAGGTCAACCGTCAGTTGATGCCTCAGTGGGTCCACTACTACAATCAGGCGGACGTCCTGATCGTTCCGTCAACCAAGATGCTCCAGGTATTGCGACAGGCAGGGGTTAACGTTAAGAAGGTAGTGATTCAGCAGATGTGGGATCATCTGACGGCGGTAGACTCGTTGATTCAGCCGGGAAACCAGCGGGTGATTAACTTCGCTGGTAACCCCCAGAAGTTTACCTTTGTGCGTGACTGGAACTATCCAACAGTTCAGCTGCGCTTATTTGCTCCGGCGCAAACGTGGCCGGGGCAGCCGAATGTTCGCTTTATGGGCTGGCAGGATGATCACCAATTAATGACAACCCTACGGCAGAACGGGGGCTTTGGTTTGGTATGGTCCACTGACCCGTACTGGTCTAAGTACATGGAGTTGAATGCGTCCTACAAACTGAGTACCTATCTGGCCGCAGGAATTCCGGTAATTGTTAACCCCAAGACGCCTGCTCGCCAGTTGATTGAGCAAAACCACCTTGGTATCATCGTAAGTAGTTTGGACGAGGCTGCTCAGATCGTTACTAATTTCCCAGATGATCGTTACCAAGCAATGCAGGCGGCGGTGGAACGCTTTGCCTTCCTCCTGCGGAATGGTTACTTTACCCGGCGTGTGTTGACGGCCGCCGTGTTTAAAGCGTTGACTGACTAAGGATTGGAGGATCCCAATGAATTACTTTATTACTACTGCTCAGACGCCCATGACCTCATCGATTGAGCTTGCCCAGGTACAGCGACTAAAAATCTTTGATAGCCTAAAGCAGCCCGCCACAATCGTGGATCTCCACTATAACTTTGACCATCGCCAAATCGAACGGCAGTTAGGGATTACCGGCCGGGTGTTGAACATGTACCAATACTTCCAGCGGCTGCCGTACCAGTTTCTCGATGGTCAGGTGAGTCACGAACTAGCAGACCGGATATTGCACCAGGATGGTTATGTGGTGCATGATGATGAACAGGCCGCCTACCTTGATGGCCAGAAGCGGGTCCAGGCTTTCTACCGGGACGATTGCCTTTACTACATTGACTACAATAATCATGAGGAAAAATTGGTCCGCCGCGATTTCTATGATTGTGGTTGTCAAACGTATAGTGAGTTTATCGATGAGCATGGTCAGATGACGATGCGCCAATACTATGATTACCAAGGCCACCCAAAGATTACCTACTATTATCAAGGTGTCTTCAAGAACAAACCAGTTCTCAAAATGATCCACCTGCATGATCGTGACCAGTTGCACACCTTTGATACTGAGGACCAGTTCCGGGCCTACTTTCTTGACCAACTGGTGGAGCATGATCCGGGCGCTTCGTTTATCAGTGACCGCTCTGATGTGACCTTGAACGCCTTTTTGCAGATGCGGTACCGGATCGCGCGCTATCAGGTTTTCCATTCTACCTTTACCATGGATGGTCAGCCCAACGGCCAGCTTTTCCCAATCTATGATCAGATTAAGGGGATGTTGGCCGGTCAATACCTGACAGGCCTGATCTCCTCGACCGACCGGGAAGCCCAAGACGCCAAGAAACGTTTCCAGACTGATAAGAGTTACGGGATTCCCGTTACCTATATGCCAACGGCTCTGCTCAACAAGCGGATTCCGTTTAGCCAACGTAAACGGGGCCAGATCATTGCGGTGGCCCGGTTAACAACTGTTAAGCGACTTGACGATCTCATCAATACGGTGGTCCTACTGCACCAGCGCTTCCCGTTTGTGGACCTGAAGATTTATGGCTTTGGTGATGGCAACTATGCTACTACTAATTATCTTCACCGCCTGGTCAAACAGAATCAGGCTCAGGACTATATCCACTTCTGCGGTTTCACCCGTGACCTGACCAGTGCTTATGAGACGGCCGAGATTGAGGTACTGACGAGCTTTTATGAGGGCTTTGCCATGGCACTTTTGGAGGCGGCTGGACATGCCTGCCCGACGGTTAGCTACGATATCAACTACGGCCCGGCGGAAATCATCCAGAACGGGGTGAACGGTTGTCTGGTCCCGAATGGTGATTCGCATAGCCTGTACGTCACTCTGGCAAACCTCTTGCAGGATCAACCGAAGCTCCAGGAATTTTCCGCACATGCCCAGGCGGTAGCGACTAAGTATTCCTTCACAAACGTAAGAGCAAAGTGGCAACAATTCCTGAAACAGGAGGGACTTTGGCAATAGTTTAGGTGGCTTGAATGATAGTGATGAGAATCTCCGTTTAAACTAAAAAATAAGGCTTAGGACATTGTATCCTAAACCTTGTTTTTTAGGCTCTATGATATTCGGTAAGGATAAGATGAATTTCTTATCTTTACCG
>CAMFOZ010000027.1 GCA_945971245.1 uncultured Lactobacillus sp. | reverse complement strand
CCAAGTTGGTCTTCGATCCGCATAAGTTGGTTGTACTTAGCAAGACGATCAGTCCGGCTCATAGAACCAGTCTTGATTTGGCCGGCGTTAGTAGCAACAACCAAGTCAGCGATCGTCGTGTCTTCAGTTTCACCAGAACGGTGTGAAACGATAGCAGTGTAACCAGCTTCCTTAGCCATTTCGATAGCTTCAACAGTTTCAGTCAAAGTACCGATTTGGTTAAGCTTGATCAGGATGGAGTTAGCGGCACCCATCTTGATACCCTTCTTCAGGTAGTCGGTGTTAGTTACGAAGAAGTCGTCACCAACAAGTTGAACCTTCTTACCAAGTTCCTTGGTAAGGGTTACCCAGTCATCCCAGTTGTTTTCGTCAATTGGGTCTTCTACAGAAACGATTGGGTACTTTTCAATGATGCCGGAAAGGTACTTGATCCATTCGTCAGTGGTGTATTCTTCACCAGTTGACCAACGAAGCTTGTACTTCTTAGCGTCGTCGTCCCAAAGTTCGGAAGCGGCAACGTCAAAGGCAATGGCAATGTCCTTACCTGGCTTGTAGCCGGCGTCCTTGATAGCCTTGATCAAGTATTCGAATGGTTCAGCGTTGTTAGCAAAGTCAGGAGCAAATCCACCTTCGTCACCAACAGAGGTTACCTTACCAGCAGCTTCCAATTCCTTCTTCAGGGCGTGGAAAGTTTCTGAACCCCAACGAATAGCTTCACGAACAGTTGGTGCACCAACTGGCATGATCATGAATTCTTGGAAGTCAACCTTGTTATCAGAGTGGGCACCACCGTTGATAACGTTCATCATTGGCGTTGGCAATACGTGAGCGTTGAAACCGCCAAGGTAGTTGTAAAGAGGAACTTGCAGTTCATCAGCAGCAGCCCGAGCAGCAGCTAATGAAACGGCCAAGATAGCGTTGGCACCAAGCTTACCCTTGTTAGGAGTACCGTCCAACTTGATCATTGCCTTATCAATGGCAATTTGGTCAGTAACTTCCATACCAACAATTTCCTTAGCAATAACGTCGTTAACGTTAGCAACGGCCTTCAATACGCCCTTGCCGCCGAAACGGTTCTTGTCACCGTCACGTAATTCAACGGCTTCGTGTTCACCAGTTGAAGCACCTGATGGGACAATCCCACGGCCAACACCGCCAGCTTCAGTGTAAACTTCAGCTTCAACGGTTGGGTTACCACGTGAATCAAGAACTTCACGTGCATAAATATCTGTAATAAGTGACATTTGATGAATCTCTCCTCTGTCTTATATTTGGATACATTCCACAAGTAATATTGTATTATTTTGCACAACTAAAAACAAGCATTTCACCGCTAATGATTGACGATTTGTAAAAAGGTTTGCGGGTCTAGACTGGAAACCCCAACCAACGCACCATCAATATCCGGCTGGGCCATCAGTGCCCCGACATTTTTGGTCGTAACACTACCCCCGTACAGGATCCGGATGTTATCGGCTACCTTGGAACCATACATGTCTGAAATGGTCTGGCGAATCAGGTAACACCCCTCTTCGGCCTGGTCCGGATCGGCACTCTGACCAGTACCGATCGCCCAGTTTGGTTCATAGGCAATTGTGACCTTTTCGACCTCATCTTCACTCAGGTCCTTAACATCGGCCAGGATCCGGTTGACGACCCAGTGGATCTTCTGGTCATAGGCAATCCGCCGACCCATCGTGTCATCACAACAGACGATTGGGCAGAGGTTATTCTCCAGGGCAGCCTTAACCTTCTTATTGATCAGCTCGTCGGTCTCATGGAAATAGTTGCGCCGTTCGGAGTGACCAAGAATGACGTGGTGAATTCCGGCAGCATAAAGCGCCTTGGGACTCGTCTCACCGGTAAAGGCCCCGCTGTCCTTATAGTAACAATTCTCAGCCATGACCTTCAGTGGCGAACCGGCCGCCGCAGCCACCATTGGCACTAGTGCCAGGGTTGGTGCTGCCAATGCCGTCTCCTGCTGATTGGCCGGCGGCAGTTGGTCCTTAACCTGTTTGACGAAAGCCACCGCCTCGTCAACTGTCTTGTTCATCTTCCAGTTGCCCGCAATCATTGGCACCCGCATTACTTCATCGCTCCTTTGAAAAAAGCGGAACCGTCACTTAGTGCGGTTCCGCTTGTAAAGATTAGATTACTTTTCAGAAATTGCAGCAATTCCTGGTAATACCTTACCTTCAAGGTAGGTCAGGGAAGCCCCACCACCAGTGGAGATGTGGGTAAGCTTGCCAGCAACGCCTAATTGCTTAACAGCGGCAGTAGAGTCACCACCACCAACAATCGTGGTTGCATCAGCTAAGGTACCAAGGAACTTACCAACTTCAAGGGTTCCCTTAGCGAAGTTAGGCTTTTCGAAGACACCCATTGGGCCGTTCCAAACAACCGTCTTAGCGTCCTTCAGAACGTTTTCGAATTCCTTGATTGACTTTGGACCGATGTCAAGTGCCATCCAGCCATCGTCAATGTCGCCTTCAACAACCTTGGTGTTAGCGTCGTTGTCGAACTTGTCAGCAACTACGTTATCGATTGGCAGAACGATCTTGTCGCCGGCCTTGTCAAGGATTTGCTTGGCAACGTCAATCTTGTCCTTTTCAACTAAGGAGTCACCAGTCTTGATGCCCTTGGCAGCGTAGAAGGTGTAAGCCATCCCACCACCGATGATGATCTTGTCGGCCTTGTCGAGCAGGTGATCGATAACACCGATCTTATCAGAAACCTTGGCACCACCTAAGATGGCAACAAATGGACGTTCTGGGTTGTCAACAGCGTCACCCAAGAACTTGATTTCCTTTTGCATCAGGTAACCGGCAGCAGCCTTGCCTGGCATGTTAGTAGCGATACCAACGTTGGAAGCGTGCTTACGGTGAGCAGTACCGAAAGCATCGTTAACGAAGACGTCACCAAGTGAAGCCCAGTACTTACCTAATTCAGGGTCGTTACCGGATTCACGCTTGACGTATTCGCCATCCTTAACATCTTCGTAACGGGTGTTTTGAACAAGCAGAACATCACCGTTGTTCATGTTGTTGATAGCATCTTCAAGCTGCTTACCTTCCGTTACTGGAACAAAGGTAACAGGCTTGTTCAGCAGGTTGGAAAGCCGTTCAGCAACTGGACGAAGGGACAGACCTGGCTTGTCTTCTTCCTTCTTGATCCGGCCAAGGTGGGAGAACAGGATTGCCCGGCCACCGTGATCGATAACGTACTTGATGGTTGGCAGTGCGGCAACGATCCGGTTGTCATCGCCAACAACACCATCCTTAATTGGGACATTGAAGTCAACCCGCATTAAGACCTTCTTGCCTTCTAATGGCAGGTCTTCAACAGTTAATTTAGCCATAACTATGTGTTTCCTCCTTCTCTGTTAAGAAAAAGGTGGTTGGAGTCTCCTCCTCCCACCTTTTACAAAAGCTTATTTAAGCAATCAGATTAAAGTTCTGCAAAGTGAAGCAGAGTCCGAATCATGTTGCAAGTGAAGCCGTTTTCGTTGTCGTACCAAGCAACGGTCTTAACTAATTGAGTACCGTCTTCGCCTTCCATGATTTCGGTTTGTGATGGGTCAAATACTGAACCAAAAGTAGAACCGATGATATCACTTGAAACGATTGGGTCTTCAGTGTAACCGTAAGCTGGGTTGTTTGCAGAAGCCTTCTTCATAGCTTCGTTAACTTCATCAACAGAAACCTTCTTGTTAAGAATAGTAACAAGTTCAGTTAATGAACCAGTAGGTACAGCAACACGTTGTGCGTGACCAGAAAGCTTACCGTTCAGTTCTGGGATAACCAGACCGATAGCCTTAGCAGCACCACTTGAGTGAGGAATAGTGTTAACAGCTGCGGCACGGTTGTTACGGAACTTCTTACCACGTGGTTGGTCAAGGACAGCTTGGCTACCAGTGTAGGCGTGAACAGTAGTCATAGTACCAACCTTGATACCGAAGTTCTTGTTGAGCCAGTATGCCATTGGGGCAAGGCAGCTAGTCGTGCATGAACCAGCTGAAACGATCTTGTCGTCAGCCTTCAGAGTGTCCAAGTTAACACCTGGAACAACAGTAGGAATGTTACCAGCAGGTGCAGAAATCAGAACACGCTTTGCGCCGGCGTCCAAGTGAGCTTGGGACTTTTCTGCAGAAGTGTAGAAACCAGTACATTCAAGGACAAAGTCAACACCGTCGTTCTTTACCCAAGGAATGTTACGAGCGTCACGTTCTGCGTATACAGGGTATTCCTTACCGTCAACAACGATACCCTTGTCAGTTGATGAAACTTCGCCATCAAAACGACCTTGGGTTGAGTCGTACTTCAGTAAGTAAGCCAACATTTCTGGTGAAGTCAAGTCGTTGATAGCAACAACTTCGATGTCATCAGTGTTGAGTTCGTGAATACGACGGAATGCCAAACGACCAATACGGCCGAAACCATTAATACCAATCTTTACAGTCATACTGCAATTTCCTCCTTTAGGAAAACATAATTAGCGTACATGCTTAGTTTATCACATTCCGATTTTAGGACAAGCAAATTACACTCATTCTAAAATGTAAAACTAATGCAGTAAGGTCTAAGCAATATACAAACCTTACGCTACTTATAATACCCATCTTATTGTTAATTGTCTATTCAATCGCCCTAGAAATTCTCTTTTTTCTTGTGAAAACGTTATCTTGATTAAAAGTTTCAAATAATAGTTGCAATCCAGTCGAGAATAGGATATTATAATAAACGTTGATTGATACAACACAGCAACATGCGCCCTTAGTGTAATGGATCGCACGTGAGATTCCGGTTCTCGAGATCCGGGTTCGACTCCCGGGGGGCGCATCGTAAAGGCAACCGTTTTAACGGTTGCCTTTTTTCGTTTTGTCAAAATAATATAGATACAAAAAACAGCCCAGCAATCACTGGACTGTTTTTTGTATCATTACTTTTCGTCGGCTGGCTTTTCCTTAGCCCACTTACGAATAGCTTCGATCTTCTTTTCTTTTAATGCTCGCTTGTACTTAGGAGCAACTGGGCGACGGCCTTGTACGCCGTATGGGTGTGCTTTACGCATGTGAATATGCCTCCTTTTATATCAAACGTAAATTAATTAACGTTCCAATTATACCGGGCCACGTTTTAAAAAGCAACCCTTGACGGTATTTCGCCCATTTATTTCTCGCCGTCCAGTAAAATCAGCAAAATATTTTTAGTATTTTACCAGGAATTGCTAAACGTTACCAATCCCCCAGCCCGTTATCCTCCCCTCTTTAGACTAGACCAATCTAAGAAAACCTTTCCAAAGATATTGTATCCAAGGGACTTGCAAACTATACCAATATGATGTAGTATTCAATGTGTAGTGAGGAGCTGCTTAATAAAGAAAATAAATCAATAAAATTAACTAACATCTATGGAGGTAATATCATGGAAGATACTAGTAAATTAAACGTATTCAAGACCGCTGCTGACTGGAAGGAACTTGACCAACAAAGTGCCGCTACTGAATTGGACATGGTTTCCGAGAATGCTAATGAAAAGTAACACTCAAAACTCCCTCGACAAAGGACGGGCCTAGCGATTGCCAGGTCCGTTTTTAATATTTAGAACAAAACATTTGACCTTTTTTGACCAATCGGTTATAGTATTAATATCCATTAGCAATAAATACTAATGAGTGCTAATCAATAAGGAGGCCACAACATGAACTTAGTTCCAACTGTCATTGAGCAATCATCTCGTGGTGAACGTGCTTATGATATCTACTCACGGCTTCTGAAGGACCGGATCATTATGCTGTCTGGTCCAATCGAAGACGACATGGCAAACTCAATCGTTGCGCAACTGCTGTTCTTGGATGCGCAAGATTCAACAAAAGACATTTACTTATACATTAACTCACCTGGTGGTGTCGTTACGTCAGGAATGGCGATCTACGACACGATGAACTTCATCAAGGCTGATGTTCAGACGATCGTTATCGGTATGGCCGCTTCCATGGCCAGTGTTCTGGTATCCTCTGGTGCCAAGGGCAAGCGTTTTGGTCTGCCACACTCACAAGTTCTGATTCACCAACCATCTGGTGGTGCCCAGGGTCAGCAAACCGAAATTGAAATTGCTGCCACTGAAATCCTAAAGACCCGGAAGATGCTGAACGGCATCCTTGCTAAGAACTCCGGTCAACCGATCGAAAAGATCCAAGAGGATACGGAGCGTGACCACTACTTCACTGCTCAAGAAGCCGTGGACTACGGTCTGCTCGATGGTGTTATGGAAAACAATTCTAAGCTGAAGTAATTTTCGGCCAATCAACACCGTGCAATTCGTTGCGCGGTGCTTTTTTTATTTTAAACGCAAAAGTACACCCACAAAATTGCAGGTGTACTTTTTGTTTATTCAGCTTTAGACATCCGTAGCTCATCCGCGTAGGCATTGAGCTTGCGCAACCGGTGGTTAACCCCGGACTTCGAAATCGGTCCGCCCGGTACCAGCTCACCAAGTTCCTTTAAGCTGACCTCCTGGTGGGCCAAGCGGGTCTCGGCAATCTCACGCAGCTTATCCGGTAGCGTTTGAATACCAACCCGTTCATCGATTAGCCGAATGTTCTCGATCTGGCGGGTCGAGGCGTTGGCGATCTTATTCATGTTAGCATTCTCGCAGTTGACCAGCCGGTTGACCGAGTTCCGCATATCTCGGACAATCCGGACGTTTTCAAACTGCAGCATTGAATTCGTGGCCCCAATCAACGACATGAAGTCGGCGATCTTCTCAGCCTCCTTCAGGTAAACAATGAAGCCACTCCGTCGGGCCGTCGTCTGAGCATTGAGGCCAAACTTATTCATCATCTGGGCGATCATCTCGTTGTGTTCCTCATACAGGGAGTAGATCTCCAGGTGGTAACGCGACGTTTCGGGGTTGTTAACCGAGCCCCCGGCCAGGAAGGCGCCCCGCAGGTATGACCGCACCATCCATTCATCGTCGAGCAGCTCCAACGGAACCCGCTCCTTGATCTGCAGGTTTTGCAAAATTCCCAGGTCATCGAGAACATGCTGGGCCGCATAGCGCAGCCGGACGATGTACTGGTTGTTCTTCTTAAGCTTCATCTTGCGCCGTACCACGATCTCACTCTCCACGTGGTAGAACTCCTTTAATAGCGAGTAGATCCGCCGGGCAATCGCCGGGTTCTCCGTCTGAATGTTCAAGATCAGTTGGTGGTTGGCTAAGGCGATGCTACCGTTCATCCGAATCAGGGCCATCAGTTCGGCCTGGGCGTTCTTCTGGTGAACCTTAATCGCCGTCAATTCCTTCTTTACTTCGCTCGCGTACGACACAAAATTACCTCCTAGTCATGGACCTGGTGCAGGCGGTTAATCAACTCATCCACCACCAGATCGCGGTCATGAAAGGCCCCATTATCCTTGAGGCGCAGGAAATTAGAACTGATCACCCGGCAGCCCTGGTCACGCAATCCTTGAAAGTCGTGACCAACTGGTTGGGAAATCTCGTTCCATTCCTGAAAATCAATGTAGTTTTTCGGTACTGGTCGAATGTTGACCAATACCGTATCAATAAAGTTCTTGCCAAGGTGCTGGTTGAGAACCCGAACGTGGTCAGCGTCGGTAAAGTGGTCGGTCTCCCCCTTCTGCGTCATGATGTTGCAGATGTAGACAACCTCCGCCTTACTCTCACAGACAGCCTTACCAACCTCGTCAATCATCAGGTTCGGCAGGATGCTGGTAAACAGGCTTCCCGGACCCAGGACAATCTGGTCGGCCTCTTTGATGGCCTGGATAACCTCGGGGACCGGCTTGGCCTGGTGACCATCCCCATCATTGGACGGCGTAACCCAGACCCGCTTGATCTGCTTGTGGGCCGCAGTGATCTCAGATTCGCCGCTCAGGGTTGTCCCGTCGGTAAATTCGGCGTTCAGGGTCAGGGGCTCGTTAGCAACCGGGTAGATGTGACCATGGATCTTCATCATGTCAGACAATTCTTGAACGGCGGTAAAGATCCCACCCCTCATCTCTGACAAAGCGGAGATGATCAGGTTACCAATGGCGTGACCAGCAAAGAACTGGTCCCGACTATTAAAGCGGTACTGGAAAACATCCAATTCTAGTTGCGGCAGCTCCGACAGGGCCACCAGTCCATTGCGGATGTCACCAGGTGGCACCACGTTAATGTAGTTACGGAGGATTCCCGATGAGCCCCCATCATCAGCGACTGTTACCACAGCAGTGATGTCGACGTCCTTGTCACGCAGGCCGCGCAGGACAACAGGAAGGCCGGTTCCACCGCCGATCACCACAATCTTTGGTTTACGAAACATAAGCGCTGTCTTCCTTTCTATTGTGCCTTGTCAACATCACGGTGGTAGAGGTTGACCTGGTAGCCACTGTCCTTAAGATCAGCCGCCAGTCGGTTAGCAATCGTTACTGACCGGTGCTGACCACCGGTACAACCGATGGCAATCGTCAGGCTGCTCTTACCTTCATGAATGTAGCCAGGCAGGGCACCCTTGATCAGCGATGACAGGTGCTGATAGAACTGCTTGGCCTCGTCACTCTTCATAACGTATTCCTGGACCGCCCGATCATTTCCTGTCAGGTGCTTCAGTTCTGGAATGTAGAACGGGTTTGGCAGGAAGCGGACATCCATGACAATGTCGGCATCCAGTGGCAGACCGTACTTGAAACCAAAGGACATCACTTCAACGTAGAAGTTACTACCTTCACCGTGACCAAAGAGCTTGTTGATCCGCAACTTCAGGTTCCGCGGGGTCAGGTTAGTCGTATCGATGATCTCATCGGCCTGACTCTTCAGCTCGGTCAACAGCTTGCGTTCCAGTTCTACCCCATCCAGGAGACGGCCCTGAGGTGCCAACGGGTGGGCACGCCGAGTTTCCTTGTAGCGGGAAACCAAGGTAACATTATCCGCATCCAAGAACAGCAAGCGTACTTGTAAGTCGTCACGCTTCCGCAGTTTTTCCAGACTCGGCAATACCTTGCTGTGGAAACCGCGTGAACGCAGGTCCATCACCATGGCGATCTTGTCGAACTCACCAGAATTCTTGATCACGTCCACAAATTTTTCAGCTAGGCTCGGCAGCATATTATCAATTACGAAGTAGCCAAGATCCTCAAAGCTGTGGATGGCCACCGTCTTACCGGCGCCGCTCATCCCCGTAATGATCACTACCTGCATCTTATCAGCCATTTACTTTTCCTCTCTTCTATCAGGACTACCCAAGTATTGTAACACATCAGGCCGGGCGTGTCTTATAATTACCCATCAGCCCGCAGGTTATCATGGTGGAGATTCTCCCAGGTTACCGCATCAACGTACGGACGAATATTAGCTAACGTCAGGTCCTCATCACCAAAGCACTTGATCCCATGAGCCTGAAGCAGGGCCGCTGTGACCCCTACTCCCGGGATCTTATTCCCGGCAAACTCACCATCATAAATCAGTTTGGTTCCACAGGCCGGACTCTTCTGCTTCAGAAAGGCCACCGTGACCCCGTGATCCTGGGCAATCCTCAGGACCATCCGGGCTCCCTGCAAATATTCCTTAGTCACATCGCAGCCCACACGATTCATTACCGTGGCCCGGCCGGCTAGCACGTCATGGCCAGTTCCACCCTGGATCTCCGCCGGGACCCGCGGGGTTGAAAAGCCACCCATGATCTCCGGACAGACCGTAACCGCCTGCCCCATCGCCACCAGTTTTACTGCCAGGTCATTACGGGCATTGCCACCATCGTAACGAACATTGAAACCAGCTAGGCACGCACTAATCAGAATCATCGCTATCGCCTCCTCACTTCCAGAATACACCAAAAGGGAGCTTCACCAGCATGAAGCTCCCTTTTCATCTAACTTATTTGCGTTTCCGCTGGCTCTTCTTGGCTGCATGAGTGGCCATCAGCTCGCGGTCCCGTTCGAGCATCTGTTTGAGGTACTTACCAGTATAGCTGCCCTTGACCTGGGCAACTTCTTCCGGTGTCCCGGTCGCTACGACCTGGCCGCCGCCCTCGCCGCCTTCTGGTCCGAGGTCAATCAGCCAATCTGCTGACTTTACTACGTCAAGTTCGTGCTCGATCACCAGGACGGTGTTCCCGGCGTCTACCAACCGCTGCAGAACACCCAGGAGACGCTTGATGTCATCCATGTGGAGCCCCGTCGTTGGTTCATCCAGGATGTAGAAGCTCTTACCATGGGACTGCCGGTGCAATTCAGCGGCCAGCTTCATCCGTTGAGCCTCCCCACCAGACAGGGTAGTAGCGGGCTGGCCCAGGTGAACGTAGCCTAAACCAACATCCTCGATCGTCTGGAGTTTCCGCCGGATCTTTGGAATGGCACTAAAGAAGTCCAGGGCCTCGGAAACCGTCATGTTCAGCACTTCGGCAATGTTCTTGCCCTTGTACTCGACTTCAAGGGTCTCAGAGTTGTACCGCGTTCCGTGACAAACCTCACATGGAACGTAGACGTCGGGTAAGAAGTTCATCTCGATCTTAATGATCCCATCCCCGTGACAGGCCTCACAACGGCCGCCCTTGACGTTGAAGCTGAACCGGCCCTTGGTGTAGCCCCGCACCTTGGCCTGATTGGTCTGGGCGAAAAGCTCCCGAATATCATCGAAGACACCGGTATAGGTAGCCGGGTTACTCCGTGGGGTCCGACCGATCGGTGACTGGTCAATGTTGATGACCTTCTCGATATTGTTGACCCCGGAGATTGACTTATACTTACCCGGCTTAGCGGAGTTATGGTTGAGTTTCTGGGCCAAAATCCGTTTCAGGATCAGGTTAACCAGGGTGGACTTACCAGAACCGGAAACCCCGGTGACGCAGATAAACTTACCGAGTGGGAAGTCGACGTCGATGTTCTTGAGGTTATTGGCGGCGGCCCCCTTCAGAATAATGTGCTTACCATTACCCTGGCGACGCTCCGTTGGCACCTCAATCATCTTCTTACCGGACAGATACTGCCCCGTCAGCGACTTCCGTGATCGCATAATCTGCTTTGGCGTCCCAGCAGCCATCACCTGGCCACCGTTCTCACCGGCACCAGGACCGATATCAATGATGTAGTCGGCCGCCCGCATCGTGTCCTCGTCGTGCTCAACCACAATCAGGGTGTTACCGAGGTCGCGCATCGCCTTGAGTGAGGAAATCAGCCGGTCATTATCTCGCTGGTGCAGACCGATTGATGGTTCATCCAGCACATACATCACTCCAGAAAGGTTAGAACCGATCTGGGTGGCCAGCCGAATCCGCTGAGCTTCCCCACCAGATAGGGTCCGAGCCGAACGACTGAGGGTCAGATAATCGACCCCGACGTTTTGCATAAAGGTCAGCCGGTCCAGGATTTCCTTCAGGATTGGCTTAGCAATCTGTTCGTTTTGTTCCGACAGCTTGACGTTCTTGAAGAATTCAATGGACTTACTGATTGGCAGGTCGGATACTTCACCGATGTTTTGCCCATCGATCTTCACGGCCAGGGCCCGTTGGTTGAGCCGGTAACCGTGGCAAACTGGGCACGGCAGTTCGGTCATGTACTTGCGCATCTGCTCCCGCGTGAAATCGGAATTAGTCTCCTTGTAACGCCGCTTGATATTGTTGATGACCCCTTCAAATGGTACGTCAACGTCCCGTACGCCACCAAAGTCGTTCTCATAGTGGAAGTGGAAGGTCTGGTCGCCATTGCCGTAGAGGACCATCTTCTGTTGCTTCTTAGGGAGTTTATTGAACGGCGTATCCATGTCGATGCCGACTGCCTGACAGAACTGTTCCAGCAGCTGCGGGTAGTACTGGGAGGAAATCGGGTTCCACGGTACCATGGCCCCTTCGCGCAGGGTCTTACTCCGGTCTGGGACAACCAGGTCTACGTCAACTTCAAGCTTAGAACCAAGGCCCTCACACTCTGGGCAGGCACCAATTGGGGCGTTGAAGGAGAAAAGCCGCGGTTCCAGCTCCCCCACCGTGAAACCACAGATTGGGCAAGCGTACTTCTCGGAGAATGGGATTGGGTCCCCGCCGATGACGTCCGCAATAGCATACCCGTCACTGAGGCGTAGGGCCGCCTCAAAGGAGTCAAAGAGCCGGGACCGAATCCCGTCCTTGACGATGATCCGGTCGATCACCACGTTGACCGTGTGCTTCTTATTCTTATCTAGTTCCGGCACCTCGTCCAGGTCATAGGTCTCCCCGTCAACCTGGACCCGCACGAAACCTTCCCGCTTAATCTTATCGAAGACCTTCTTCTGGGTCCCCTTCTTGTCACGAACGATCGGTGACAGGATCTGGAGGCGGGTTCGTTCAGGTAGCTTGAGAATGCGGTCCACCATCTGGTCCGGTGACTGACTGGTGATCGGAATATTGTCGTTTGGGCAGATCGGAGTCCCGGCCCGCGCCCAGAGCAGCCGGAGGAAGTCGTTGATTTCGGTAACCGTCCCGACCGTTGACCGCGGGTTATGCGAGGTCGTCTTCTGATCAATTGAAATGGCCGGAGAGAGACCGTCGATTGAGTCAACATCCGGCTTATCCATCTGGCCCAGGAACTGCCGGGCATATGCGGACAGGCTTTCAACATACCGCCGTTGCCCTTCCGCATACAGGGTGTCGAAGGCCAGGGAACTCTTCCCCGACCCCGACAGACCGGTAATCACTACTAGCTTATTCTTGGGAATCGTCACATCAATGTTCTTCAGATTATGGGCACGGGCCCCATGAATCACAATCTTATCGGTTGCCATCACTTATCCCCCTTATTTCTTTTTCGTTTTCTTTCCCGTCATCTGGGCCTTCAATTCCATGACAGTATCACGCAGCGTGGCGGCTTGTTCGAAGTCCAAACGCTTAGCAGCTGACTGCATCTGTTCCGTCAATTCGGCCACCATCTTCTCCTGGTCAGCCCGCTTCAACTTAGCAAAGTCACGGGTCGTAAACTCGGCGCTATCTTCCTGCTCACCAGTATCCTCACTCGGCTTCGTAGCAGAGATGGCATCTTGGATCGGCTTGATAATCGTCTTTGGCGTAATGTGGTGCTCTTCGTTGTACTTCATCTGGATCGACCGACGCCGCTTCGTCTCGTCGATCGCCTTCTGCATCGACTCAGTAACGGTATCGGCGTACATGATAACCGCACCATGCTCGTTCCGGGCGGCCCGACCGATCGTCTGAATCAACGACCGTTCGTTCCGCAGGAAGCCTTCCTTATCCGCATCGAGGATCGCAACCAGGGAAACTTCTGGTACATCCAGTCCTTCACGCAGCAGGTTGATTCCGACCAGGACATCGAATTTACCCAGCCGCAGGTCCCGGATGATCTGGGTCCGCTCCAAGGTCTTGATATCGCTGTGGAGGTACTTCACCTTCAGACCGAGGTCCTTCAGGTAGTCGGTCAGGTCCTCCGACATCTTCTTGGTCAGGGTGGTGACGAAGACCCGCTCATTGCGTTCAATCCGCTTATTGATCTCACCAACCAGGTCATCAATCTGGCCCATCACTGGCCGGACCTCAATCGTTGGATCTAGCAGACCGGTTGGCCGAATGATCTGTTGAACGACGTGGTCCGTCTGCTTCTCTTCATATGGTCCAGGCGTCGCTGACATGTAAACCACCTGGTTGACGTGCTTTTCAAACTCCGCCAGCTTCAGAGGCCGGTTGTCGAGGGCACTCGGCAAGCGGAAACCATAGTCGATTAACATCTGCTTCCGCGCGCGGTCCCCGTTGTACATTCCCCGTACCTGGGGCATCGTCTGGTGGGACTCGTCGACTACCATCAGGAAGTCCTTCGGGAAGAAATCAAGCAGAGTGTAAGGCGGCTCACCAGGTTTGCGCCGGTCCATGTACCGTGAATAGTTCTCAATCCCGTTGACATAGCCGACTTCCCGCATCATCTCAATGTCGTAGCTGGTCCGCTGCTGGATCCGTTCCGCCTCAAGGAGTTTACCCTCGTCGGTGAACTTCTTGACCTGCTTCTTCATGTCGGCCTCGATCTCCGGCAAGGCCAAGTCCATAATGTCTTCATTAGTCATGAAGTGGGTGGCCGGGAAGATTGAGACTTCCTCCCGGTCCCCTTTGACTTCACCGGTCAGGGCATCCACTTCACGAATCCGGTCGATCTCGTCACCGAAAAATTCAATCCGCAGGGCAGTTTCACCGTGTGATGCCGGAAAGATCTCTACCACGTCGCCGTGGACCCGAAAACGGCCCCGCTGGAAGTCGATGTCATTGCGGTCGTACTGAATCTTGACCAGGTCGTTCAGCACTGTGTCGCGCTCAATCTCCTGGCCAACGTGGAGGGAGAGGACGCTGTTCTGGTACTCGTTCGGGTTACCAAGACCGAAGATACTGGAGACCGAGGCCACCACGATCACGTCGTTACGCTCCAGAAGCGCGGTTGTGGCGGCGTTCCGCAGCTTATCGATCTCATCGTTAATGGAGGCATCCTTTTCAATGTAGGTATCACTGGATGGTACGTAGGCCTCAGGCTGGTAGTAATCATAGTAGGAAACGAAATATTCCACCGCGTTATTAGGGAAGAACTTCTTCATTTCGCCATACAACTGCCCCGCCAAGGTCTTGTTGTGAGAAAGGATCAGGGTCGGTTTATTCACGTTGGCAATCACGTTGGAGATCGTGAAGGTCTTCCCGGTCCCCGTTGCCCCCAAGAGGATCTGGGCCTTCTCCCCCTTTTCGATTCCCTGGGTCAACTCAGCGATGGCCTCGGGCTGGTCCCCGGTTGGCTTATAGTCTGAAACAAGGTCAAACTTCTTGTCTGGCTGTCGATAAATCACTACTTGTACCTCCCTAATTAGCCGTTATACGTACAAAAAGAGAAAGGTCGCCCTTTCTCTTTATTTAACTAATATTCAGTTTAGCATCCAAACATGCATTCGTCTATCAATATGAAATGGTAACAAAAAAGGCCGTAGAAACCTCCGCGACCTTTTAATAATGATAATAAATGTTTAGAAGTGACGTTTGCGTAAGCCCAGGAGACTCAGGCTTCCGGTAATCAGTCCCATGATCGTGGCAAGGATTGATTGACTGTTACCAGTTTGTGGTAAGCCTTGACCCTGGCCTTCCTGATGACCAGTACCATTACCAGTAGCAACACTAGATTGGCTAGCTTGCTTTGCTGTAGATGAGGAGGTTGCTGTTAATGAAGAAGTGGTAAGTAGGTTTACTTGATGACCGCTTACCTTGTCATCTTGGCTATGTACCGTTACTTGATGCGCTGCCGCTTCTGATGTTTGGGTAACACCAGTAGCAGACGGTGTCGACGATTGTTTATCGGTGGTACCCGCGATCTCCATTGGAACCCATGGAATAATAATCTCCGGCCGATTATCTGTTGGTTGAACGGGTACAGTCGGTTGAGTTGGCTGACTTACATTGGTAGCCTGCGTTGGTTGCTCTGTCGGCTGTTCAGTTGGCTGTGGGTTCGTCGGCTGCTCTGTTGGCTGCGGTGTGCTCTGTGGCGTCGATTGTGGAGTACTTTGCGGTGTTGACTGCGGTGTGCTCTGTGGCGTCGACTGTGGTGTACTTTGCGGTGTTGACTGCGGTGTGCTCTGTGGCGTCGACTGTGGAGTGCTTTGCGGCGTCGACTGCGGCGTACTCTGTGGCGTCGATTGTGGAGTACTTTGCGGTGTTGACTGCGGCGTACTTTGTGGTGTCGATTGTGGCGTACTTTGTGGCGTCGACTGTGGTGTGCTCTGCGGTGTTGACTGTGGTGTACTCTGTGGCGTCGATTGTGGCGTACTTTGTGGCGTCGACTGTGGAGTACTCTGCGGTGTCGATTGTGGAGTACTTTGTGGCGTTGACTGCGGTGTACTTTGTGGTGTCGACTGCGGTGTACTTTGTGGTGTCGACTGTGGAGTACTCTGCGGTGTGCTCTGTGGCGTCGACTGTGGTGTGCTCTGCGGTGTTGACTGCGGTGTGCTCTGTGGCGTCGATTGTGGCGTGCTCTGTGGCGTCGACTGTGGAGTACTTTGCGGTGTTGACTGCGGCGTGCTTTGTGGCGTCGATTGTGGAGTACTTTGCGGTGTTGACTGCGGCGTGCTCTGTGGCGTCGACTGTGGTGTGCTCTGCGGATTTGTTGGAATAGCTGGATATGCATTCTCCGGAATGTACGGAATATTCGTACCACCACGCAGGTCCCAACGGTGCGTCTCACCGCCCGTAACGTTAACCCGATTTGCGATCAGGTTACCATCCATATTATTACCAACATTCAATTCAGCTCGCGGTGCTAAGACACTTCCCATGAAGAGGCCACCACTAACGTTTAATTTTGCCTTGATATTCCCGAAATTCCAAAGAATGTGGTTTGGCTTAGCATGGCCTTCACCTGACCCAATTGTTTGACCATCATCATAAGTCAGCTCAGTCTTAGTCTGAACATTGCAGTCGCCTGTTTGTGATCCCATATCAACATTGAAAATCACAACCGGGCCGTCTTCGCGTGAGCTCAGTCCTTTAATTTTCAGTGATTGAGAGGCTTCTAAGTAGTCTAATGGCACGTTAACGTAAATGATCTTAACGCTTGGGTCAACCCCACTGATATCAATAGTGCGGTTATTCTGGTCGCTAAAATCTGTCTTAACGCCTGCTGTCTGCTTCTGTGCCGCATAGAAGTCTGCTAATCTCTGCAAATACTTAAACTCTTGGTCAAAGTCAATTAAATTAGCATTTTCTACTTTCTCATTATTTGGATCCACTCGATCCATTCGAACGCCATTTACAAAAACATGGCCATCTTTAATCTCGACTTTTCCCCATGCTTTATCACCAAATATAATGTAACTGTTCGGATTACGGAAAGCATTAGGCCCCATCTGATTAACTGACTCAATGTAGTAGATGTCACCTGTCTTATCGCCTAACTTATAGTTATGCGATTCATTCCGTGTCCCAAATTCATTTCCTGAGATATAGTAACGAGTAGCGATATTTCCGTTAACATCTGTACCAATCCGGACCTCATTGGCAAAAATATGGAATTCTTCAGCCCGTGATAATAAGTTATTATCCAGCTGTCCCTTTAATGATGAATCATTTTCTGGAACACTCGTTTGCTTGTTATCTTTGGCAGCAGAAGCAGGAACCTTAGCATTAGATGCAGCAGAAGTAGCATCTGAAGTAGCCTCTTTTGCAATTGCCGCAGCACCTGAAGCAGTCTTAGTTGTAGCTGAAGCAGCGGCTGAAGTTTTTTCAGTTGCACCTGAAGCGGCTGAAGTTACAGCTGTATCAGCCACTGTGCTTCCTGCCGCAGGGGTGTTTGAGGTAACAACCTGTTGCGTATTAGGCGCCTTTGTCCCCTGATCATCTGCCTTAACAGCAGTCGTCATTCCAGTAAAAGCCAGCACCGTAATAGTGGCGGTCAACCATAACTTGCCGGCCTTGTACATCTTATAGTGCTTTGATTCATTCATCTTGTTCAACATACCTCTTCCCTATTAAAATTGCATTATCTATTTAAGTATCCAAAGGGCTATTGAGCAAGATTTAAATGAAAAGTTCATCATATGTGCTGTCTCTTATACACATCTGACGCTGCCGACGAAGGCTTAGGTGTA
>CAMFOZ010000026.1 GCA_945971245.1 uncultured Lactobacillus sp. | reverse complement strand
GAGATTCTCTTGGGGATATTTTTAGTTAAGCACAATAATTGTTCACTCTCGCCAGGTATAGTATGGTGAAACAAAAGGAGATGTTGTTCAATGAAGCTTGTCATCACAGACACTGCCAGTCAATGGTTCCAGAAACACCTACAGCTGAATGACGGAGATGGGGTTAAGTTCTTCGGCACAACGATCCAACCTCACCATGTCCAGCACACCCCCGACCAGGGATTTGCCACCGAGGATGACCTGACGGCGGCCGTTTTAACCTCCACCAAAGATGGGATTAATTACCACATCAACCTTGATGACGAATGGTTCTTTTCTGGTCTGGTGACGACGGTCGACCTGGCGGCAGGTGCTGAGCGGCCCCAGTTCACCTTCCAAAAGGAACAACCAACACCTTCAGCGCCAACCACCGATTCAGCGGCCCCGGCAACTGATGCCACCACCGGGGCCTCACGCAAATTCGAAAGCTACTGGGAATAAGAACGATCCCTTTAATTAAATCTAGTATTGATAAACCTTGGCTTCATAAGGCCGCAGTGTATCGTCCTGATCGTCTGAATAATTGCTGATCAGGAGCTTGGCCGTCTTTGGAACAGTGTAGTGCCGCTCCACCGCTTGGTCGGTATAGTTTAAGATCACCATCAGGGTGGTTGCCTTGTCGCGGCGGGTGTAGGCAAAGATGGCTGGATCATCCTCGTTACCGGGTACCAGAGCATAGGTCCCATCAGTAATTACTGGCATAGTATGACGGAACTTGATCAGCTGCTGGTAGTAGTAGAAGATTGAATCCGGGTCAGCTAGGGCTTTGGCTACGTTGATCCGCCGATAGTTTGCCGTAACCTTCTCCCATGGTTGGTGGGCAGAAAAGCCGGCGTTAGCACTATCGTTCCACTGCATTGGCGTCCGGGCATTGTCCCGGGAATGCATCGCCAGGTACTTTAGCATTGTCGCCGGTTCGACTAATCCCTGGTCATCTACCAGCTGGTGATAGGCATTGATTGACTCCAAGTCCACGTAGTCACTCAACTTGGTGAAACCGGCGTTGGTCATCCCGATTTCTTCTCCCTCGTAGATATAGGGGGTCCCATGCATGAAGTGGGTCATTGTCGCCAGCATCTTGGCTGACTTGACCCGATAATCTTCAGTTGAATCATCACCAAAGCGGGAAACCACCCGGGGCTGATCATGGTTATTCCAGTAGAGGGAGTTCCAGGCCGTCCCGGCTAGCTCGGTCTGCCACTTGGTTAGGTTAGCACGAAGGTCCGCCAGCTTTGGCTTCTGATCGTACCATTTACCAAGGGCTGGGTTCGGATTAGCGTCCAAGTTCATGTGTTCAAACTGGAAGACCATGTTGAGTTCCCGGTTGTGCAGGTCCGCGTACCGTTTGGCATCCGCCGGGGTAACGTTAGGCGTCTCCCCCACCGTGATCATCTTACGCTTGCTCATGACGTTCTGGTTCATTTCCCGCAGGAACTCATGAACCCGGGGACCATTGGGAACAAAGCCCTCGACGGTGGCATATTTCTCATCGGCAGTTCGGGGGCCGTCGGGTAGTCCCGCGGGCTTGGAGATCAGGTTGATGACGTCCATCCGAAAACCATCAACCCCCTTATCAGCCCACCAATTCATCATCTGGTAAACGGTCTGCCGGACCTGGGGATTTTCCCAGTTGAGGTCCGGCTGCTCCGGAGCAAAAAGATGAAGATAGTACTGATCAGTCGTCGGATCGTACTTCCAGGCCGGACCAGAGAAGTATGATCCCCAGTTGTTAGGTGCGTGACCGTTCTTGCCATCCCGCCAGATGTAGAAGTCACGGTAGGGGTTATTCTTACTCTTCTTAGCCTCGATAAACCAGTGGTGCTGGTCAGAGGACGACCAGGTCCATGACCAGCTTCATCCCCCGCTGATGAACCGCGGTCAAGAGCTGGTCAAAGTCCGCCATCGTTCCCAGGGTCGGGTTAATTGCCCGGTAGTTACTGATGTCATAGCCGTTGTCTACCTGGGGTGACTCGTAGATCGGATTAAGCCAGAGAATATCAACACCGAGCTTCTGCAGGTAATCCAGGCGGCTGATGATCCCCTGAAGGTCCCCGATCCCGTCGTTGTTACTGTCCTGGAAGCTCTTAGGGTAAATCTGATAGACAACTGCGTTCTTCCACCAATGATTATTCTTCATCACTAAGACCTCTCTTATTCATGTAAAGCAAAAAAGGCTGGTAAGAAAACACCGTCTTCTCCCAACCTCATTTATGAGTGTATTACTTATTTTCAACAACTGGTGCCCACTGTTGCCAAGTCGTTGTGTCGCTGATCGGGTCCAGGGATTCATATGCACCCGTACTCAACTTCTGCAACTCCTCTGGATCTTTCAAGAGCTTAACAACCGTCTCAACAAAGCGCCGCTGGTTATTCAACGGAATCAGCTCACCATTCACACCCGACTTGACCATGCCAGCTGGGCCGTACAGGTAATCGTAGCTGACGACTGGTACCCCGTGGCTCAGTGCTTCTCCCATTGCCAACGGCTGGGCATCGATCCGACTAGCATCGACGAATAGTTGCGCCTGGTCATAGGCTTGCTGTAAGTTGACTTGATAGCCAGCAAAGGTGACAAAGTCTTCGAGCCCCGCCTGGCTGACCTGGTCCTTGTAGCGTTTAACATCTTCGTTCGTCCCGTATCCATACAGGGTTAGCCGACTCGTCGGTACCTGTTGATGGATGGTGGTAAACATCGTCAACAGTTGACTAATCTGCTTGTCTTCACCCAAACGACCAACATAGATCAGTTGCCCTGGCGTCCGCGTACTCATCGCAACACGTTCAGCCGGTTGACAGACGGGGGTTCCGTTGATTGCTATGATCGGCACTTTCTTTCCCAAACGGTGACGGAGGTTGCGGGCCTGCTGCTCAGTCATTACGATAATGCCGTCCCACTTCTTCAGGTCACTGGTAAACGGCCCTTGAAGCATCCCGTTGACTGGGCCGTTTAATAGGTTTTGGCCATCATCGACGTGGTTAATCGGCAACCACAGGTACTTCTTGGCCTTGTCATCCATTTGCAGGACTGGCTGAATCGCCATGGCAGGCCGGTCGGCGATAAAGGCGTTGGTCGTCTTCGTAGACTTATTCAGCTCGTTAAGGAAGAAGACAAACAGGTCATCGAGATTATCGAAGTAATAGTCCTTTCCCTGGTAATTCCGTAAGACATTCAGCGAGTTGATCGGGGTGTTTTGGACGGACTGAACGTAATAGCGTTCCAGATACATGGAACCATCCGGCCGATAGTAGCGTTCAAAATACATCTGGCCATCCTGACCGAAAAATTCATCAATGGCCTTGTACCCCCGCAGATCATAGCGCTCACGCAAGGTCAGGTTGCCGGCTGGATCATACCAGTCAACCCGGTTAACTTCACCAACGGTTCCCCCGGCAAAGAAAACCTCACCAACCAGCCGCTGGCCATCCTTAACCTCCCGGGAATTATTTCCCGTACCGACCTGGTAGTCAAACGGGAGATGCAGGTCGGCGGTATGCAGCGGCTGGCCCTGATGGTCGGTCGTGTTAGCAAAAAAGTCAAACATGTTTACCAGTTGTGTATCATTGAGGCCAAAGCGTGGCAAGGTATGGTGAAGAACCGGATCAAAATCACGAGTAACTAGCTTAGCCGCTACGCCATGTTTAGCAAAAAGTTTCAACCGTTTGATTTCAGCGTGTTCAACACTTGAATTACTACTCAGTAAATATTGATTTACAAAGAAAAACACTATTTCTGGGCCTCCTTTTCATTCACGTCATCAATGATTCCCTGCCAAAGCTTCATCACGTTAGGTTCCGAGTAACGTTTACTGTCCTCATAGGCATGCGCACTCATCTTCGCTAACCGGTCCTGATCAGTCAATAGGGAAACGATGGCCTGAGCCAGACCGTCGATATCACCATTTTGGGTTAGCAGCCCATCTTGTCCGGCAATAACCACGTCGGCTGGCCCATACTTGATATCATTAGCAATGATTGGCAGACCGTGCGACTGAGCCTCAACTAGCGAGAGTGGTAGTCCCTCGACCCGACTAGGCAGGATCAACAGCTGGGCATCCTCATAGACTGAATTGACGTCACTCGTGTAACCATGGAAGGTCACCGAACTACCGATCTTCTCTGCAGTGACAATCTTATTGAGCTTTTGATCAAAGTTATCGTTAGCGTATCCCCAGAAGTCCAACTTGGCATCAGGAATGCTTGCCAGCACCTTGGGCCAGGCCTTCAATAACTGGTCCTGCTGCTTTTCGGGAGATAGCCGAGCCACCATTACGACCTGGTTTTTCGTCCGCTTAGCAAACGGAACGTGTGGCTTATCAATAACGGCAGCGGGAACGATCGGCCCCGGTACCCGGAAAATTGGGACACCATACTTGGCAAAACGGGCCTTGAGATCATCCTGCTGCTGCGGGGTCAGGGCAATCACCCCATCCCAGTCTTTGATGTGGCGCAGTCCCCATTCATAGTTGTAATTCAGGGTTGAGTGCAGGATATCATTATTATTATTGACGTGATCATTGTGCAATTGCATATAACGAGGAACCCGGTTCTTCATGTGGAGGACCGACCAACCAACTTCGTAGACCCGGTCGACAATCATCCCTACCGGGGTGTTGCCGCAGACTTCTGGATCGGTAACCAACTGATCCAAGAAGAAAGTAGTCAGCTCATCTAGGCCCGTAAACTGATAGTCCTGGCCATGATAGTCAAACAGGTGGTAGGTATCGACCTTTTGTCCCCGTTTGTCCTTCATATGAGCTAGCTGCAGGACCAGCTTACCATCCGGCTGGAAGTAGTTTTCGGTTGTAATATTTCCCTGCCAATCATATACTTGCTCTACAGAAATAAAGCCCCGCACATCATACCATTTAACGTTTAGAAGCTTACCAAAGTGATCGAAGTACTGGAGGTTAATGATGTGTTTCTTTGCATCATTGCGCCGCCGGACATACAGGATCCGGTGTCCATTTCGCGAATAGGAGTAATTAATGCCATCTGCCTGTCGCCGCCAGTGCGGATCGATCTGAATATCTCTAATCGTTACATCCTTTTGCGGGACAATCCGAGCATTTTGGAAGTAGTCAAACAAGTTGACGAAATCTTCGTCAGCGATGTTAGCGTGCTTTGTCACCAAATGTAACTCATTTGAGTACTGACGAGTAACAATCTTTGCTGGCTGCTTAAACTGCTTAAATAGTTTAAGCCGCTTTATCTGGGCGTGCTCAATTCCGGACTTGTTTTCCTGAATGCCGTCATTTAAGAAAAATAGCATTAGATAATCCCCTTTTCTAGTTTCACAAACTGAGTTTATCATATTTTATCAATACTGACGACTCGATGTATAGGAGGATGGGGATGAGTGTGTTATCATCATAATTATATAGAAAGAAGTGGAAGAGACATGCAAAACCCATTTGGTAATAACAACGATAATGACCAAAATCCGTTTAACCTCAACAATCTCCCTTTACCGCCAAACTATGCCAAAATTGTTAACGATCAGGGGGTCCTCCGCATTGCCAAGGTTGGCTTCTCGTGGACGACCCTCTGGTTTGGGCCGATCCCGGCACTCTTCCGGGGAGACTACTACAATTTTATTCTGATGATTGTCTTAGACCTCGACTATGTCCTGGTGGCAATGTTCTTCGGTTTGAACTGGCTGCTGGAGTTCCCGTGGCCGTCAATTGTGTTCGGCTTTTTCTACAACATGATGTACTTCAAGCACCTGTTCAATAAGGGCTACCACCCTGCTGATCAGCGCTCTCGTGAGCTATTGACCAGAGCACGATATTGGAAAGAATAACCTAAATAAACAAAAAAGCGATGCTGATTCTGACAATCTGTCAAAACCAGCGTCGCTTTTTAAAATGGATGATTAATTATGATCAATCGTAACGTCTTCGTGGCCATCATATTCTTCAACCGCCACGTGCACCGTTTCGTTCATGGCTGTTGGGATGTTCTTGCCAACAAAGTCCGGCCGAATCGGCAGCTCCCGGTGCCCACGGTCAACCAGGACCGCCAAAGAAATCCGCTTTGGCCGGCCCATGTCCATCAGGGCATCGAGGGCGGCCCGAACTGTCCGCCCAGTAAAGAGTACGTCGTCGACCAAGATAACGTGTTTGTCAGTGATGTCGACATCTAGCTGATCGGTTTTAACCTTAGGCTCCCGATGAGGGTCTGGCACGTGACGATCATCACGGTACAGCGAAACATCCAGGGCTGCTACCGGAACATTGACGTTTTCCAGCTGATTGAGCCGCTTGGCTAACCGCTTAGCAAGGTAGACGCCCCGAGTCTTGATACCAACGAAGACCAGGTTTTCGACCCCCTTGTTCTGTTCAACAATCTCATAAGTAATCCGGGTCAGTGCCCGTTGCATGCTTGAACCATCAACAACTTCATGTGCCATTTTTGCCACTCCTCTTCTATTTTCAATAAAAAGCTCTTCCTTAATTACCATTAAAGAAGAGCCGCTGACTTTCTACCGTCCCTTGATGGTCTCACTGAACCATTTAAAGGTAATTATATTTATTTTACGGGTCAAAGGGGACCCTGTCAATCATCGCTATTCCGCAAACTTGTCCATCCAATCCTGAACCATGCTGCTGATGTTGTTCCAGATATCCTTAAAGCCACTCTCATTCTTTAGGTCGTTAACGATCTGCACACCGTTATCCGGATCCTGGCGCACCTGCTCAACCACGTTGGTAACCTGGTTCAAACGATTCTTTGTGCTGTCGTCGACCTTGCTATTCAGCTGTTGGTTCTGGCTTTCGATCTTGTCCAACCGCTGGTTCAATGCCGCCTGATCCTTATCATGTTGGTACTGTTTGACAGCCCCCCGCAGTTCGGCAACCTGGTTGGCCAGCTTCTGGTTATCACCACTCAACTTAGCAACACTGCTGGAATTGTCGGCGATCTGACTACTCTGCTGGGCATTGTTGGCAGCCTGGTCCTGCTGTTGATGGCGGTGACTAGTCCACCCCCAGAGCAGGCAGATGATCACGACCACCGCAATCAAGCCCCATAACCAGCCATGTTTCTTCTTCGGAGTAGCCGGATTCGTGGATTGGCTAGCCGGCTGAGTCGGTGCAGTCGACTGTGCCCGCATTGGTCGAACATCCAGGGTAACACTCGTCTGGGCGGTCTGGCCGGTTGCGTCCATCACACTCAGAACCACTGGGTATTCCCCCTGCTGATTGATGTTGACCTGGGTAAGGTTAAACAAGACTTTATCCGTCAAGTCGGCCCCGTCACTCCCCGTTGCGTGAACCCCCAGTTGTTGTTTAAGGTCTTCCTGATTGATCGTCTGTCCCAGTGGCCAATCAAGATACTGCCGTACCGTGGTTATTGTTAAAGCCATCATCACTCACCCATTCCTCGTTTTTCCTTAATTGTACCACGCCCAAGCAACGAAAAGGCGGGGCGCCAAGTGGCACCTCGCCTTTTTAATATCATCTTTATTCTATTAAAGTTCCCATGGGTTCTTGATGATGATCGTCTGAATCCGGTCCGCACCAACAGAAACCGTAGCCAGTGGCGTATCGGACAGTTCGCTAACCCGCTTCAGGTAGTTCTGGGCGTTGATTGGCAGGTCTTCAAACTTCTTAACACCAGTGATATCTTCATCCCAACCTGGCAGTTCTTCGTAGACTGGTTCACAACGGTCCAGTTCCTTCAGGCTTGCTGGGTAGTAGTCAATCTGCTTGCCATCAAGCTTGTAGGAAGTACAGATCTTAACGGTCTTTAAGCCAGTAAGAACATCCAGCAGGTTCAAGCTGAGGCAGGACAAACCAGAAACCCGGCGTGCGTGACGCATGGCAACACTGTCAAACCAGCCAACCCGCCGTGGCCGACCAGTAACGGTCCCGTATTCGTGACCGGTTTCCCGGATCTGGTCACCGATTTCATCAGTCAGTTCAGTTGGGAATGGACCAGCACCGACACGGGTGGAGTAGGCCTTGCAAATACCGACAACGGTGTTGATCTTGTTAGGACCCACACCAACCCCAGTGCAGACACCACCGGCAATTGGGTTGGAAGCAGTGACGTATGGGTAAGTCCCCTGGTCGACATCCAACATTACCCCTTGAGCCCCTTCAAAGAGGACCTTCTTGCCTTGATCTAAGGCGTCGTTGACGATCCGGGACGTGTCAGTAACGTACTTCTTCAGTTCTTGACCATATTCATAGTAGCTTTCGAAGATGTCGTCGAAGTTAATCGGATCAACATGGTAAAGCTTGGTGAACAATTCGTTCTTTTCGGCCAGGTTACGTTGCAGCTTAATCTTAAAGGTATCCTTTTCCAAAAGGTCACACATCCGGATACCAACCCGGGAAACCTTGTCCATGTAGGTTGGGCCGATCCCGTTCTTGGTAGTACCAACCTTGTGATCACCCTTAGCTTCTTCTTGGCACTTATCAAGCAGGATGTGGTATGGGAAGGTCACGTGGGACCGACTGGAGATCCGGAGACCAGAAACGTCGATTCCATTGTCTTGCAGATAGTGGAGCTCCTTCAACAGGGCCGGTGGGTTGATAACCACACCGTTCCCAATA
The DNA here is from genome assembly GCA_945971245.1 of uncultured Lactobacillus sp. Classification (GTDB taxonomy): domain Bacteria; phylum Bacillota; class Bacilli; order Lactobacillales; family Lactobacillaceae; genus Limosilactobacillus. Next base: position 9,122 of record CAMFOZ010000026.1, on the reverse strand, counting down.
ACGGCCAGCTTGTCCTTTCCGAAGATCCCAGAAGGAACCAAACGCAGGGCAAACTTCTTACCGTCGAAGGCAATGGTATGACCGGCGTTGTTACCACCTTGGGAACGAACAACAACGTCCGCATCCTGGCTGAGGTAATCGGTCATCTTCCCCTTTCCTTCATCGCCCCATTGACTACCAACAATTACAACTGATGACATTTCTTATTCACCTCATCGTTTATTTTCGTAAAAAGCGCTTTTACTTACTTATCCTACCGAAAATCAGTTCCATCGTCAATAACTTTTCCGAACCATTTTTCAACAGTCACAAATAATAATCCACCTTTTAGTTGACGTTAGCTGGTGAGAAGTGCATAATAGCATACGGTAATTTTATGCTAAAAAGGAGCTATTCTTGTGCAAACGTTCGATTATGACGATATTCAACTAATCCCTAACAAGTGCGTGATCAAGAGCCGCCGGGAAGCCGATACCAGTGTGAAATTTGGCCCCCGGGCCTTCAAGATTCCAGTCGTTCCCGCCAATATGGAGAGTGTCATCAACGAAGACCTAGCCGTATGGTTGGCGCAAAACGGCTACTACTATGTAATGCACCGTTTCCAGCCAGCGGACCGGGCCGGTTTCGTTAAACGGATGCACGAACGGGGCCTATTCGCCTCTATCTCTGTGGGGATCAAGGATGCTGAATATGACTTTATTGATCAACTAAAAGCCGAACATTTGGATCCAGAGTATATTACAATTGATGTTGCTCATGGTCATTCGGATTTTGTCATCAAGATGATCCAGTACATCAAGAAGAATCTCCCGATGAGTTTTGTCACTGCTGGTAACGTGGCCACTCCTGAAGCGGTCCGGGACCTCGAAAACGCTGGCGCTGACGCTACCAAGGTCGGCGTGGGGCCCGGCAAGGCCTGCATCACCAAGCTCAAGACCGGCTTCGGAACCGGGGGTTGGCAGTTAGCGGCCATCCGCTTGTGCGCTAAGGCCGCACGGAAGCCGATCATCGCTGACGGCGGGATTCGCCACAATGGAGATATCGCCAAGTCAGTGCGTTTCGGGGCATCGATGGTCATGATCGGTTCAATGCTAGCCGGTCACCTGGAATCACCCGGCCACATTATCACCATCGACGGCAAACGGTACAAGCAGTACTGGGGATCAGCCTCCGAAGTCCAGAAAGGTGCTTACCGGAACGTTGAGGGTAAACAAATGCTGGTGCCATTCCGGGGTTCCATCAAGGATACCCTTCGTGAGATGCAAGAAGACCTGCAGTCTTCCATCTCCTACGCCGGTGGCCGCGACCTAGAGGCTATTCGCCGCGTTGACTACGTGATTGTTAAGAACTCAATCCTAAACGGTGACTACTAGTAAAAAAGGACATTTTCCGTGATGGAAAATGTCCTTTTTTTCTGATCATGGTTCAAATTCCTGACTACCCGGAATGACCATGATGTAGTTGAGAATCCGCTGGGCGTAGGAGCGGTGACTATCATAGGAGTGGATTGCCGCGTTGAGTTCCTGCAGATTATTGGTGATGACCCCATCGACATTATCGTACATTGCCTGCATCATCACTGGCCGCTCATCCACCGTCCAGGAATAGACCAGTTTATGCTGAAGGTGGGCTAGGTTAATAAAGTCATCCGTCAGGGTTGAATACTCCATCGAGTAGCCATCCGCCGCAATATTCGGGTAAGTGAAGTTATAGGGCTGAATATAAATAACTGGTAATTGTGGTGCTAGCTTATGCATCCCCGTCACCACCCGGTAATCCAGGGACTGAACCTGGTCGCCATGCCGTTTCAGCGTCTTCGCATAGCGGTTGCTAAACCGGGTCAGCATTCCTCGCGAATCGTGCGGGGAGGTCTTGACCTCCACCAGAAGCTTCTGGTGAAGACGGTCGGCCGCCTTCAGGTAATCATCGAAGCTGGCAATCTTGGCCCGGTAGCCGTTCTCGTGGACCGTCAGGCGGGTCAGCTGGCGCAGGGTTAGCTGATAGGGTGCCTTATTGACCCCCGCCAACTCCTCGAGGTTCTCATCATGCATGACGACAAACTGGCGGTCCTTGGTCTCATGCACATCCATCTCAACATAGTCCGGATGAAGACGGTGGGTTTTCTCAAGCGCCGGGACCGTGTTCTGCACGCCGTTCTTTTCGGCCACGCCCCGGTGGGAAATCGTCACGGGACGGCGATTATTTCCTGTCAGGTAGAAACCGCTGCTGACCGCCGTCACCAGGACAATCAGGCTCCCGGCAACCGCCAGTGTCCGTTTGATTCCCTGGCTAACGCTGAAGACTGCTGGAGTGGCCGGAATAGCATCACCGAGGGGACTGACCATGGTCATAATGGTTACTACTCCGATCCAGACAGCCAGACACTCACTACCCAGCTGGACCAGGGTCAAGTTGGCCACCGCCGTCACCAACGATAATTTCCCGGGTAGTAAATCCAGGATAAATTGCAGCCCCACTAACAGACCATAGAAGAGCGCCATGACCAGACCGGCAACCAGACTGATTACCAGGATCCGGGCAACCAGCGGCCACCACCGCCCGTGACTGATTTGACGCCAGCTATTGGCCAGGGCAACGCGCGGTCGCTGCCTTCGATACACCATCAGCGGCAGGGCAAGCAGGTAACGCACGCCCAGCACGATCATCACCACATAGAAAACAATCAGCCCCGTCAGCAGGAAGGCGTTCCGGGTCATATAGTCGAGGATAAAAGCCGGGATCTGGATTTTCGACAATAGCGGCGTCCTAAAGACCAGGTTGGCAAACGGGACCACCAGGACAAAGTAGCCCAACAGGACCAGCAACGATGCGGGCCGCAGCTGGCGCAGGGCCTGCCCGCTTTCACGCAGTAGTTGTCGTACCCTGATCGTCCCTGCCTGGATATCACGCACCCCAAGGAGAAGGATGGCGAATTGCCAGTAGACGACCAGGAGGAGGGCCGTTAATTCCAGCAGAAGAGCCACGACGACCAGCGGGTGCTGGGTGATGATGGTCACGATGTTTTGGTAGGAGACGAACGGGATCGCGCCGGCCTGGAGAACATAGGTGGTCACCAGGCGGAAGGCCGGAATGACCACCAGCTGAATCACCAGGTCTACACTGAAGAAGAGGGTCAGGTAGACCCACCAGTGCCGATTGAAGTGTCGGGTGGCCCGTTTAATTTCTGCTAGGATCTGTTTCATGAACTTGCTTCTTTCCAATAGAATCTATAGGACATTATACTTGTTTCGGTCGAATGAAAAAACGCCAGAAGCAAAATAAGGGGGGGAGTGTGACAGAAGTCGTTTACGACTTCGTCTTCACACCCCCGCGAGCACAAATAGGCCTCAAACGTTCGGGTTCCCCGAATGTTTGAGGCCATTTGTGTACCGCGCTGTTGACTTTTGATCTATATAACAGACTTAAGTCACAGTTCTCTTTATTCTGTTTAGATTAGAAATCAACCTCGTCCGGATCCTTGCATTGGCCACCGAGATTTGGCAATTCACTGATCGTCTTCATATCCCCGTCACTCAGTTCAAAGTCGAAAAGCTTGGTGTTCTCCACCATCCGGTCAGGGTGAACTGACTTTGGCAACGGCAAAACACCCTGCTGCAAGATCCAGCGCAGACTAATCTGGGCCGTCGTCTTACCGTACTTCTTGGCCAGCTTCTCCATCGTTGGGTTGGTCAAGACCTTAGCACCCTGGCCACCCAGTGGTCCCCAGGCTTCCACCAGAATGTTGTGGGCTTGCAGGTACTTAATCTCCTGAGCGTGTGGCCAGCCGGGGTGGACCTCGATCTGGTCAACTGCGGGAGCTACCTTAGCCGTCTTCATCAGGTCAATGACGTGGTGAGGCATGAAGTTACTGAGCCCCAGTGCCCGAATCTTACCTTCGTGATAGGCATTTTCCATCGCCCGCCAGGTTTCAGCGTTGATCTCAGCAGCCCGGTCACCAAACTGCTTTTGGTTAGCGGGCCAGTGAATCAGGTAAAGGTCCAGGTAGTCCAGCTGCATCTTCTGCAGGGTCTCATCCAAAGCCTTCTTGGTCGATTCGTAGCCCCGTTCCGTGTTCCAGAGCTTACTGGTGACGAAAAGACGATGACGGTCGATCCCAGAATCACGGATTCCCTTACCAACAGCCTCCTCGTTACCATAGACCGCCGCCGTATCGATCAGTCGGTAGCCAACCTCGATGGCATCAGCCACCGCCTGCTCGGCCACGTCTGCCGGCGTCTTAAATGTGCCGTAACCAACACAGGGGATCATAACCCCGTTGTTTAACCGCATCAGTGAGTTAATATTTTTTAATTCAACCATAAATCCTCACTCCTTTTACTGATAGTTCAATTGTAGTCTTAATCACCGACAATTTCACCATTCCACCAGCGTCTGCTACGAAAAAAGCACCCGCGGTATTTTTGCCGCGGGCGCTTTTCTTTAAGAAACAAATGACCAAAGATTGATCGGTTGTAGTATGAGAGTCATTTGTTATTGTTAGTTGTCCATTTGTTCCTTAATGGCTGCCAATGAAACATCACCAGTGTGAGCGAACTTTACATCAGCATCCTTCAGTGATGAACCAAAGCCGATTGATGTTTCACCGGCCCGGTTGATCGATTCGATCCCGGCCTGGGCATCTTCCAGACCAGCAACCTGGTTAGCAGGCAGGTTCATCAGTTTAGCTGCTTCACTGTAGATCTCTGGATCCGGCTTACCGTGCGTCAGCTTAGCCGGGTCAACAATCCCTTCGAAGTAGTCCGTGATTTGCAGGTACTTGAGAACCTTTGGCGCGTTCTTGGAAGCGGAAGCCAGCACAATATGGTAATTGTTAGCCTTCAGTTCATCCAGCAGGTTCTTCATCCCTGGCAAAATGTCTGCTGGGGTCAAGGTTTCAACTAGCTTGATGTAGTTGTCGTTCTTTTCCGTTGCCAGAGCGACCTTTTCATCTTGGCTGTAGTCGTTTTCGTGGCCACCAGCCTTCAGGATTAACTCCAAGGAGTCCATCCGGCTGACCCCTTTCAAGCTATCTGCCAGTTCAGGTGTCCATTCAGTACCCACCTTGTCAGCGAGTTGGTGCCATGCCTGGCCATGGAAACGGGCCGTGTCGGCAATCACACCGTCAAGGTCAAAAGCAAAACCTTTAAGATCTTCAAACTTCATTCTCTGTCTGCCCCCGTAATTACTTTAATTCGAGCTTCTTACCAGCAAGGTCGATGGTGATTGGGTCACCGGATACCAAGTCGATCTTAGTACCGTGCTTGTCAACCTTAACCTTCAGGATCCGGCCACGGAACATCTGACGGAATTGGTAGGAGTCCCACTTCTTTGGCAGGAATGGTGCGTAGTGGAGTTGACCATCACGAACCCGCATGCCAGCGAAACCTTGAACGATATCCAGCCATGAACCAGTCATGGAAGTGATGTGCAGCCCATCGACGGTATCGTTGTTGTAGTTGTCCAAGTCAAGACGAGCGGACCGTTCGTACATTTCAACGGCCTTGTCTTCGTAGCCGAGGTCAGCGGCGATGATGGAGTAAACAGAAGCGGAAAGGCTTGATTCGTGAACAGTGTATTGTTCGTAGAAGTCAAAGTTGTGCTTCTTTTGTTCCTTCGTAAAGTCGTCGATGAAGTCCCAGAGACCCTGGATAACGTCACCCTGCTTAACGTATGGTGACCGCAGGATCTTATCCCATGACCAGTGTTGGTTGATTGGCAGTTGGTCACTTGGAATATCAGCAACTGGCTTGAGGTCCTTGTCCATGAAGCCATCGTTTTCTGGGAAGATGTCACGTTCCTTGTCGTATGGCAGGTACATGTTGTCCACGATTGCTTGCCATTGCCGCTTTTCGTCTTCGGAGACGTTGAGCTTCTTGGCAACCTTGTCGTCAACTTCCTTAAGGATTTCAAGGGTGTACTTCAGCGTCCAACGGCAGAGCAGGTTGGTGTACCAGTCGTTGTTAACGTTGTTGTCGTATTCGTCAGGACCAGTTACGCCGTGCAGCATGTACTTGTTCTTACGTTGTGAGTAGTGAACCCGGTCAGCCCAGAACCGTGAGATTTCGGTCAGTACTTCGGCCCCTTCGTTCAGAACGTAGGACTTGTCGCCAGTGTACTTCGTGTAGAGGTAGATAGCGTAAGCAATGTCCCCGTTACGGTGAATTTCTTCGAAGGTGATTTCCCATTCGTTGTGGCATTCAATCCCGTTGAAGGTAACCATTGGGAACAATGCACCCTTCAGGCCTTGTTCCTTGGCGTTGATAAAGGCACCATCAAGTTGCTTGTAACGGTACATCAGCAGGTTACGAGCGATCTCTGGGTTAGCAACCCCCAGGTAAACTGGAATACAGTAAGCTTCAGTATCCCAGTAAGTAGCACCACCGTACTTTTCACCAGTGAAGCCCTTTGGTGAAATGTTCAGACGGTAGTCGTTACCGTAGTAAGTTGAGAAAAGTTGGAAGAGGTTGAAACGAATCCCTTGTTGAGCCCCTTCGTCACCATCGATTTCAACATCGGACTTGTTCCAACGTTCAGCCCATTCTTGAACGTGAGGGTCCAGTAAGTCGTCGAAGCTTTCGTTGTCGAGCTTAGCGCTTAATTCATCGAGGTGCTTTTCAATTGCTTCTTCAGTATCGAAGTCCCGGGAAGTAACCGTCAGACTCCGCTTTTCGAAGTTAACTTCCTTGCCAGCAGCAACTGTTCCTGCAAAGGTGTTGTAGGCGGTCTTGTCGCTAGTACCGTCACCAGTGTGATCCAGGTTGGTCTTGGTGGTGGTCTTCATGCCAACGATAAATTGTGGCGTGCCGAAGTCGTTCTTCTTCGTCATGGAAGTTAATTCGGCGTGTTCACCCTCAGCGCTCTTGTTGAGGACGTTCCAGAATTGTTCGTCGTAGTTGGAGTCTTCGTTGTAAACATCGGCATCGATCATGCTGGTGATTTCAACCTTGGCATCACTGTTACCCCGGTTCTTGATGTGAAGGCGTTGGCCAACCAATTCCTTTTGGGTAGCACTGACGAACCGTTCGAAGTTGAAGTACATTGTCGTTCCACCGATTTCAACAGTGAATTCACGTTCCAGTACCCCACGCTTCATGTCGAGGTCCAGCTTGAAGTCCTTTGGCGTTTGCTTAGCCAGGTCCAGTTGTTCACCGTTAACCTTGATGATCAGCTTCATGAAGTTGACAGCGTTGATCATCTTACCGAAGTACTTCGGGTAACCATTCTTCCACCAACCAACACGGGTCTTGTCAGGGAACCAAACACCACCGAGGTAGAGGCCCTGCATGTGGTCACCTGAGTAACCTTCTTCAAAGAAGCCCCGCATCCCGAGGTTTTCGTTTGCCAAACTAGTCATTGATTCTTGGAGACGCTTGTCTTCAGGATCCCATGTCTTGGTAGCGACATGCCATGGAGCGATATCAAATGTTCGTTTCATTGCTTTCTCAATTCCTTTCATACGAAATAAGGGTATATCAACTACGCCCTTATTATAAATCTCTTTATCAGTTAAATTAAATTATTCAGCGTAAGTTTCCTTGATAGTACCAACTGCCAGTGCACCACAGACAAGAACGATCCCGGCAACGATGAACATGTTGACTTGGGAACTGCCGAGCAGTGGGAACAGGGCAAAACTAAGCAGAGAAGCCACAATTTGTGGAAGACAAATTGAACCGTTGAACAGACCCAGGTAAGTACCCATGTGCTTACCAGAAAGGGCGTTCGTAACAATGGTCAGTGGGTAAGTGTTCATACCAGCCCAGGCGATCCCGACCAGGATGTAAGAGAATACCAGAGCACCTTGGGAGTGGATGAAGAATACTGACAGGAACCCAAGGGCACCGAGCAGCAGACTGCCGGCATAACCAGCCTTGTGGTACTTGTTAGGAACCTTAGCCAGAACGTATGACCATACAACAGCGGCGATTGACTGAACGGCAGCCAGAACACCGTACCAGTTACCAGCAGCCTGGTAACCAGCGGAAGTAGCGTTGGTCGTGTTCCAAACGTTCTTAGCGATCGCACCAGCGGAGTAAGTCCACAGGTATTGGAAGGCGAACCAGCAGAAGAACTGAACCAGAGTAACAGTCCAGAAGGCCTTAGGTGCGTGCTTCAGAAGTTCGAACCAGTTCCCACCCTCGGTGTTATCCTCTTCGGAAATACCGTGGTACATAGCGTAGGTTGCTGGGTCGTATTCGTGAACACGGAAGACCGTAAACAGACTAGTAATAATCAACAGGGCAGCACCAACATAGAAGGAAACGATAACTGAGTCTGGAACGACCCCCTTCTTGGCGGTGTTGGCAACCCCGAACCAAGTCAGAACGAATGGGAAGATAGCGGCCAGAACGGCACCAGTGTTTGACAGGAAACTCTGAATACCGTAAGCGTAACTCTTCTGATCATCATTAACCATGTCACCAACCATCATCTTGAATGGCTGCATGGCAACGTTAGATGACAGGTCCAGAAGGGCAACGGTGATGGCACCGAACCACAGAGCGGCCAGTGAACCATAACCAAAGCCGAAACTACCTGAGTTAGGCAGCAGCAACATAACAATAACCGCCACGATCATCCCGAGTAACAGGTATGGCAGACGGCGACCACCGAGCTTTGGTGCCCAGGTACGGTCTGAGTAGTAACCAATAATTGGTTGAACAATTAAACCAGCCAGTGGTGGCAGAATGAAGAACCATCCCAGGTTGTTTGGGTCGGCCCCAATAGTTTGGAAGATCCGGCTCATTTGTGAACTTTGCAAGGTAAAGGCGGTTTGGACACCGAGGAACCCGAAGTTGATCATCCAAATGGTTGACTTCGAGAGCGCTGGCAATCCGGCACCGGCGGACTTTTCTTGACTCATTACAAACAACTCCTTAATTCATACAACAATAATTGCTCTCTTATGAAACATCTTTGTAAGCGCTTCACAAACTTTACGATAATAATATACCAGAATTGGTCTAATTGTGCAACCGTTTGCGTAAAATTTGTGCAAACGGTTGCATTGAAAAATAATGAAAAAGCCGTAATAACGGGATTTATCACGGCCAAAAAGATTTAATTAATTTTTAAAAACTATTCACTCCGCCGGACCAATGCGGCAATTCCCATGCCCCCAC
>CAMFOZ010000025.1 GCA_945971245.1 uncultured Lactobacillus sp. | reverse complement strand
TGGCCACTTCAAAGAAGTAGATCAGGTAACCGAGCGTGTACTCGTTTTCTTCTGGGATATGAACGGTCATTACGGGAACCCCACCAGCCGTGTGAGCCGCCACAACGGCTTCATAGGCCTTGGTGTTGGCGAAGTCCATTGTCTTGCCTTCCAAGTACTTCAAACCATCCAAGTTGTCATCCTCGCTTGGGATTTCAACGTCGTAGTTTGGCTTGTCCAGCTTAACAACGGTTTCCATCAGGAAGCGCCGGCCCTCTTGGATGTATTGACCCAGGGAGTGGAGGTCGGTGGTGAAGTTAGCACTGGATGGGTAGATGCCCTTGTGATCCTTACCTTCGGATTCACCAGCTAATTGCTTCCACCATTCGGCGAACATCCGCATGTTTGGTTCGTAGTTTTCCAGCAGTTCAGTTTCGTAGCCCTTCCGGTAGAGGATGTTCCGATAAGCGGCGTATTGGTAGGCTTCGTTCTTGGTCAAATCAGGATCAACGAAGTCCTTTTCAGCTTGCGCAGCCCCTTCCATCAATTTATCGATGTCAGCGCCAGAAGCAGCGATTGGTAAGAGACCAACTGGGCACAGGACGGAGTAACGACCACCAACACCATCCGGAATGACGAAGGATTCGTAACCATTGGCGTCAGCCTCGGTCTTCAGAGCACCCTTAGCCTTATCAGTCGTGGCATAGATCCGCTTGTTGGCCTCGGCCAAGCCATACTTTTCAATCAGCTTCTTCTTGAAGATCCGGAAGGCAATGGATGGTTCCGTGGTCGTCCCGGACTTGGAAACGACATTGACAGAGAAGTCCTTGTCCCCAATCAGCTGCAGCAGGTCGTGAACGTAGGTGGAGCTCAGGGAGTTACCGGCAAAGATCACCAGTGGGTACTTACGATCCTTGGCACTCTGCGCCTGGTAGAAGGTATTGTGCAGGAAGTCGATTGCCATCTGGGCACCCAGATAGGAACCCCCGATCCCGATAACGACTAGGATGTCGGAGTCGGACTGGATCTTCTTGGCGGCTGCCTTGATCCGGGCAAACTCGTCCTTGTCGTATTCTGTTGGCAGGTGGAGCCAGTCACGGAAGTCCGCCCCGGCACCAGTCCCGTTGCGGAGTTCGTCGTCCGCAGCGTTGACCATTGCCTGCATCTCACCTAATTCATTGTCATTAACGAATTGCTTTAAGCCTTGTTTATCTAATGAAACATACGCCATGATAAAATCCTTCTTTACCAAATATTATTTTGAAGTTCTTAGAAAACGCTTTCGTATTTCAACGGTTATTATGATAGCGCTTTCTGGTTTTTGTGTCAACCGGTTGACACAAAGAAATTTTTTTATAAAATAAAAAAGAACAGCACTAGGCTGTTCCACCATCTAATAATTTTACTGGTAGCATTCGCGAGGTTACCTTCTCGCCGTTGATTCGCGATTGCAGCATCTCAACGGCCACAGCAGCCATCTGATTAATCGGCTGCTGGATCGTCGTCAATTGTGGCAATAAGATCCGGGTCGCATTGGCCCCATCATATCCAACCACCCGTAGGTCTTCGGGAATCAGACGTTTGAACTCCCCGGCGATGTTCATGATCAAACCGGCGTTAGTATCGTTATCCGCAAAGATCCCATCCACTTCCGGATGATCCTCAAAGATCTGGCGAATGATTTGCCGCTTTTTCTCGACCGGATCATCAAAGCTGATGTGGTATGTAATCGGTGTCTGACCATGCTTCCGAAGCAGGTCCTCGTAGGCTAGCCGCCGTTCGTGGTTAGGCGTCGGGATATCCTCAGGATAGTTGGTGTGGATAATGTGCTGGCACCCATCATCTAACAAACGCTGGGTAGCAAGCAGACCCCCGTTATAGTTATCAGAGGCCACCACCGGGACATTACGGCTGACAATCTGCTCGATTGAGATAATCGGCAGGTTGGTCCGTTGGTACTCGCTGATCGCTTGGTTGTGAGCCCCCACAATGAGACCATCGACCTGCCGATTAAGGAGTTGACGCAGGAAGCTGCGTTCTTTCTCCGGATTATTCTGACTGTTCCCCATCAGAACCTTATAACCACGACGATACAGCTCATTCTCCAGGGCTGACTCAAGCTGGCCGAAGAAGGGGTCGTCAATGGTTGGAAAGATCAGCCCCACCAGCTTAGTCTCCTGCTTATATAGTTGGCGCGCGATGGCGTTGGGCCGGTAATTAAGTTTTTCCATTGCCTGCTCGACCTTGGCAATCGTCTCATCGCTAAGGTAACCACGGTGGTTGAGCACCCGTGATACTGTCGTTTTGGAGACGCCGGCTTCTTTAGCGACGTCATCTAGCTTGACTGGCTTTTTGGCCATAATTTTCACCCGATTTTAAAGAATTATCTTTATTATAGCATTTTCTAATTCACAAGGAGGTAGCGACTATGGATAACAAAGAAGTTACGAAGCGTTGGCGCGAGGCAAAAGTAATCGGCAATATTGCCACGATCGCCTGTCTGATTATGTACGCCTCTTATATTGATCAAATTGTTCTCAACTTCACCGGGCACCCGGTATCGCCCCTGCAGCCAATCTGTGCCGCGATCAATGCCTCCCTGTGGGTTGCCTATGGTTGGCTTAAACCTGACAAGGATTGGCCAGTCATCATCGCGAACTTCCCGGGAATCATCTTTGGGGCCGTTACCTTTGTCACTGCGTTTATCCATTAAAATAAAAAGGGCTTGCAACTTCAACTCAGCAAGTCCTTTTTATAATGCTTGACGATATGCTGCTAGGGTTTGTAGATCATAGCACACCATCGTCACCGTATCGACCACTTCAGCCGTATCCAAGAAGTCACGGATTGTGGTCAAGGCGATGGGAGCTGCCAGCTCAAGTGGAAAAGCATAGACTCCAGTGCTGATTGATGGAAAAGCAACGGTCCGACACCCGTTCTCCTCCGCCAAACGTAAACTGTTGCGGTAGGAATTAGCCAACAGCTGCCGCTCGTTGCCATCCCCGCCGTGCCAGATCGGACCAGGCGTGTGAATGATATAGCGGGCTGGTAGGTTGAAACCACTGGTAATGCGGGCCTCCCCCGTCGGACACCCGTTAAACTTGCGGCAGGCCAGGTAGAGACCAGGTCCTGCTGCCCGGTGAATAGCGCCATCAACACCGCCACCACCCATCAGGGTCGTATTGGCTGCATTGACAATTGCGTCGACCTTGGCCCGGGTAATGTCACCCTGGACCACGTTAACTTTCTTCATCATCATTCCCCCAATCTTCACTAAAAAAATCACTGTCTACCCGTTTTACCGGACAAACAGTGATTTTTTATTTTACCAAATGTTGACCCGGTCTTCCGGAGCCTTGTACATCTTATCGCCCGGTTGAATATCGAAGGCCGTGTAGAAATCAGCTAGGTTCTCTGCCTGAACGTTAGCCCGTAACTTCTGCGGAGCGTGCACGTCAATCGACAGAAGGAGTTGTTCATACTGCTTAGTTGCCTTCATCCGCCAGATCGTCGCCCAGTTGATGAAGAACTCGCTAGCGCTGAAGTCGTCCTCTTCCTTGGCCGCCTCAAGAGCACAGGACAGACCGCCACCATCGGCAATGTTTTCGGAGACGGTCAGCTTTCCGTTGACCTTCTGCCCCGCAAATGGTAGGCCATCAAATTCCTTGATCATCTTCTGGGCCAGCTGCTTAAAGTGTGCTGAGTCCTCAGCGGTCCACCAATTGTTGAGGTTCCCATACTCATCAAAGAGGGCCCCATTGTTATCGAAGGCATGCGAGATTTCGTGGGCAATAACCGCACCGATTCCCCCGTAGTTCTGACTGCTAGTCTGCTTCAGGGAATAGAATGGTGCCTGCAGGATGGCAGCTGGGAAGACGATGATGTTCTTAAATGGGTGGTAGTAGGCGTTAACCGTCGCGGCACTCATCTCCCACCGCATCCGGTCGACCGGCTTGTTCCAACGACCAAACATCTCGCGACTCTTGACGTAGTTGATCTGGTTGAGATTGGCAATCAGAGATTCACCCTCATCAACCTTGAGCTGGTCATAGACTGCTGGGATCTTATCTGGGTAGCCGACTTGGATGCCGAGCTTGTCCAGTTTAAGGATGGCCTTCTCCCGCGTAGCCTTGCTGAGCCAGTCATTCTTAGCCAACCGCTTCTTGTAGACAGCCACCATCCGCTCAACCATCTGGTGAACATCGGCCTTCGCTTCAGGGCCAAAGTACTTCTTACCGTAGTAATCCCCCGCAACTTGACTGAAGACGTCCCGAGCCAGATAGTAGGCGAACTTCCGCTGGCTGACCGGCTTCTTGCTTCCAGACAATGCCCGACCATAGCGACCGTTAATCTCCCGCATCTCATCGTCCAAGTAACTAGCGTAGTCACGGATGATGTTGACGGTGGCCCAATCCTTAAACAGGTCGAAGTGATCCTTCAAGATTCCATCAAGGGCCTTGAAGTAGTCTGGTTCAGTCACAATAACCTTTTCAGGAGTCGTGCCAACCAGCCGCTTGATCACACTAGCCAGATCCAGCTGGTCGGTAGCACTCGCCAATTCGGCCACCGTTTGTGGGTTATACATCTTGCTGTAGTCGGCCGCTTCTTCGGCACTCTTAACATTTGGCGCCAGGAGGGCATCAAAGTCCTTGGCATGCTGGATGATCTGAGCGGCATTATCTTTATCATAGCCCAGCTTATCCATCAATGTTGTTACCATATCGGTCCATAGTTTGAGCAACTGGTCATGCTCCTGCTGCTTTTCTGGCGTGTAGTAACTCTTGTCAGGCAGAATCAATGATGGCGATGAGGCAAACAGAGCATAGACCGTGGCGTTCTTCATGTCCGCATCGATATCAAAGGTCACTGGTGATGGCAGGCCATACATAACCCAATTCCGCCATTGGCCCTGGTAGTCATCATAGGATTTGAGTTCCTCAACGCTGCTGAGCACCCGCTTCAAGGCCTTGGGACCAACCTTCTTGCGGAAGTCGAACTTCTTGGCAATCTTGTATAGCTTGATCATCTCATTGAACCGCGCATCGTCCGACTTCTGCTTGCCTTCTGCATAGGCATCGAAGTCATCCATCATCTGCTTGTCGATTTCGTCAACAAGGTCATTGAAGCCCCCGGTTGCCGGCTTATCATCAGGAATTTTGGCGTCCTTGATCCAGTCGCCGTTAACGGCCTCGTACAGGTCGTCTTTGATCATCTTTTTATCTACTGCCACAATGCATCCTCCTTAGCGTGTTAATGCTTTTATTATACTATTTTTTCAGAAATGTCGGTAACAATTGGACTAGTCCTGAAATGGGGCCAGTAATGCCTGCCGGGCCCCCGCAGAAAGCCACTGGTCATGGCGCATGATTAGCTGATTAACGGCCCGGTAATCATTGAGGTCAGTGGTACCGTTGATCAGGCCCGCCATTTGGAGCTGGCGGGCAAAATGGACATCGGCGGCCTCCAGGACATTCCGGTAGATCGGCTGGTCATCCGGGTCCCAGTCCTCGTTCAATAGTCCCACCGCGCGCCGGTATTCTTCACTGTGAGTTAGAACCCGCTGCATCGCTTGGGGATTTAAAAGCGTCGTCATTTTTTATTCCTCCCTAATTCAAACACTTGACCGTGGCGGCCAGTAACGGATAGTTGGTCGCCGGTCGTGGTCAACAGCCAGTCAACATTGCGGTAACGGTGATCACGTAGCTGCTTTTCGCCCCAGCCATCCGTGATAATCACCACCAGGGTTCCAGTCCGGGAAACATGGTGATCAGCCAGAAAGTCAAAAATGGTCTGGAAGCTGGTGCCACCGCCCCCGTGCCGCACCCAGTTAACGGGCCGGCCAGGGCGTAAGGGTTGTCCCGGTGAATAGACCTTGGCATCAAACGAATAGGCCGTTGCCTTGACCCGGTAACGACGGACCAGCTGCATAATCTCTGTCAGGGCCTGACCGATTTCTGCGTCAGTCATCGATCCCGAGTTGTCAACGAAGATCTTCAGGTCAGCAGTCAGGTGGGTCACCTGGCCAGGAAGGTCCATCCGCAGGGGCTGACGGCGGTTGAAGCGGGCGTGGGACGGTTCCTTGCCCCGCGCAATCTGGCCGACCTGCCGGGTGAGAACTTGGCGCCAATCAAAATTACTGGAGGAATGCTGCGAGGTGAGGGCCTGCCGGACTTCTCCCGGTAGCAGTCCCCGGTCATGCTGGGGTGTCTGGTGCCAGGCATGGCGAAGTAGCCGACGGAGATTGGCAATACGCACCTGCTGATTTCCCACCGGCTGGGCGGCACTGCGGGTCCATCCCCGATGGTCATCCTGCTCGCCGGCAGCCGGAAGTTCTCCCTGACGATCACCTTCCAAGCTAATTCCGCCCTTTTTGAGACGTTCGCGCTCTGCTACACTGGTTGCTGCCAATATTCGCAAGTAATCCTGGGAGTCAAGCCGGGCCGGAATCCGCCGCCGTAAGAGTTTACGAACCTGTTCCAGGGTCGCTGTTCCTGGAGGAGCCGCCGGTAGGTACTGGTTGACTGCCATATCCGTGGCCACCTTAACTAGTTGGAGATGGGGATGGTCAGCATAACGCAGCGGGTGCTGCCATAAGACGTGCAACGCCTCGTGGGCGAGGAGCAGCTGAGCATCATCTTGGCGAAGTTTGGTAAACGTAGCGGGGTTGATCACCAGGATTAACTGATCCCCTCTCCAGTGCAAACCAACGACTGCAGCCTGGTGCTCATCAAACTGACGGGGCAGCTGAAGGAGGATTTCTCCCAACAGGCGGTGCTCCTGCAATACCTCAACGATTACCTGACTGACCATCGTCGGGGCACTCACGACTGAATGACGATGGAAAAGCTTATTCCAGAAGGCCATCAGTTCCGGTCCCCCCGCGTGGCGATCTCAGCCAGGCGGCGATACAGCTTGGCCACGGCCCCTACGGAATCTTCCTTAGCCGCTTCATACATTGGCTGGATAATCTGGTCCAGTTGGCTGCCGATTGACTGGGCAATGGCAAACTGTCCGTCAGGGCTCACCTGGTCCAGCAACGCACTGAAGACACTAGCTCCGGCCGCGGTATTCAGTGGTGCCCGCTCATCATCCATAACCCATTCGCGGAGCAATCGCACCTTAATCGCCTCATCAGCCTCCGCAAAGTTTTCCCGACTGGTAGGCTTGGTTTGGATAGCCTCCAGGGTGAGCTGCTTCCCCTGTGCTAGCACAAACTGGGCAAAGGAGACTCCTACCTCGTTTCCTAAGTCACCACTGAAAAGATCAGCGGCAAGCTCCTGCTGAGTAGCCGGTGGTAATTGTTGTAACTGGTTCAAGTTATTTGAAACCCGCTCCCATGCCCGGGGCGTCGGCTGCAGGTCCAAATTATCGGGATCGTGGACCGCTAGCCGCTCCGGATAGGTGGTCAGGTAATTAATCACTAGCTGGTTGATTCCTGATATGTGTGCCCAGTCCAACCATTCCGTAGTGGAGGTGGTCATCACCAACCGCACCGTCCGATCCTTAATCGCTGCATCGGCGGTGGCCACCGCATACTCCCGATCGTCAAAGCCCGCCATCGTACTATCCGGATTCTCCGCAATAACAATCATGACGGTATCCGGGAGCCGCAGTGCGTTGATCCGCCGCTGCAGGACCAAATTCATCAGCTCACTCTGAACGGCGGCCGTCCCCCGGTTAAACTCATCAAGGAACCAGATGATCGGTGTCTCGGGGTGGGCTTCGACGTCCTTGATGATTCTGATCAGCGTTTCCGAGTAGCCAAACTGGACATTAGCGAGCCGGCCATAGTGCTGGGTCTCAACAAAGGAATCATTGGTCAGCGGGGGAACCGGAATCGCCAGGTCCCCCTTCTCACTCAGGCTGACCACCGTGGTAAACAGGTGAGCACCCAGCCGGTCGGCAACATCCTTAACCAGGGCAGATTTGCCGATCCCGGCATCACCGACAATGTTGGGAACATTTCCCGCCCGTAGAACCAGGGGAACTGCCGTCAGTAGTTGTTGATATGTCAATGCCATGTGATCAGTCCTTCCAACCGTGCTTTTCAAGGTCCATCATCCGCTTACGCATCCCCGATACATAGGGATTCCCGGCGACGATAAAGCGCTGGGGATTGGCGCCATCTTTGCCCTGCATGTTCACCCCAATCCGTTGCGTCGTCATTATTTCCCGGGGAATTTTATACTGGTCAAGTTCGACCCGGAGCGGGCTAGTTTCCATCGGCTGACCATCGAGACTCCGGGAGTGAATCCCGAGAGCCTGAACGAGCTTCCCGGGGCCGTTCGTAATGTTGACCCCAGCCATCTTCCGGTGAGCGGTCATCAGATCGGTCCCAATCGCCGGCTCAATACCACGCAGTAGGATTCCCTGTGGTTCGTCCTTGTCCTGGACGACGATGTCAAAGCAGTAGTGGCCGCGGATCTGGTAGAGGTAGATATCGCCCGGCTGACCATACAGGGATTCAGAATAGCCAGTCCGCCGGCCATTAAAGGCATGGGACGCAGAATCATTCTCCCCTAAGTAGGCCTCAGTCTCGACGATGTAGCCCCCGGTCATACCATCCGGTCCGTCGTAGACCACGAGTTTGCCCAGCAGGTCCTGAGCGATCTCAGTTGTGGGCCGACCGGTAAAAAATTGTTGGTATTCAGACAACATAGTTTGAATTCCCCCTTAAAAGAACTATTCTAAAGTTACCACGAATCGAAGGGAGAAACACACATGGAACTCAAAACAGAACGGATATATACCAAGCCCGCCGACCTCGACGGCTACCGGGTCCTGGTTGATCGTCTCTGGCCCCGGGGAATTTCTAAGGTTAACGCCCACCTGGATGAATGGCTGAAGGAAGTTGGTCCCACTAATGACCTGCGGAAGTGGTTTGGTCACGATCCGGCTAAATATGCAGAATTCAAGACCCGCTACCTGAAGGAACTTGCGGACAATCCCGCCTATGCCCAGCTTCGGCAGCTAGTTAAAGAAAAGCTTGCCACCCAAAACGTCATCCTCCTGTATGGTGCCAAAGACGAACAGCACAACCAGGCCATCATCCTCAAGGAACAACTGCTGACTGATTTAAACTAAAAATAACGAGGACCGCATCAAACACGGTTCCCGTTATTTTTTTATTTTAGCAGTGCTAATCCCTGTTGCAGGACATCATCATCCACCCGGGTCGTTAGGAAACGTTGCATCGGCGTCTCACTGTGGCGGTCCTTAAAGGCCAGCGGTTCCGCCGCCAGAATCACCGCTGTCAGGTTATTCTCGGTCATCAGGAGTTGACCGGGCCCCTGGTACTTACCCTTGGTGTGTTTACCGATCCGCCAGACGTGCAGCTTAGCGTTGCCCGCCGGATCAAGCTTCAGCTGGTACTTGCCATCCGCGTCCGTTTCAACCGGAATGCAGGTGAACTTCAAGACTTCATACTTGCCCTTTTTACTCATACGTCATGTCCTCTCTTCGCTTTACTACCCATTCTACTTTTCTGTCCCGCAAATTCAACTGACAACTGTAATTAGTGGTACAGTTAAGTTAATTAAACGATCGGGAGGTAATCAATTATGGAAAAAACACCAATTACTGCTGAACAAATGCGACACTACGACTCTTACACGATCAATAAGATCGGTATCCCTTCACTAGTTCTGATGGAACGGGCTGCCTTGGCGGTCCGGGACGAGGTTCTCAATGCCTTTCCCCTCTACCTGGACCATGTTGTGGTGGTTGCTGGTAGTGGTAATAACGGTGGGGACGGTCTCGATGTGGCCCGGCTCCTCCACATTGCCGGGGTCAGGGTAACCATCCTCAATGTTGGTAATCCGGACCACGCCTCGGCAGAGCACCAGACCCAGGAAAAGATCTGCCAATACTACCAGATTCCCGAAACAACCGACCTGGCCGTTCTTAAGCAGGCTAGTCTAATCATCGATGCAATGTTCGGGATCGGCATTGACCGGCCGGTAACCGGGGCCTACGCTGATGCCATCAACGCGATCAACCAAAGCGATGCCCTCGTAGTCGCCGTCGACATGCCATCCGGGATCAACACCGACAGTGGAGAGGTCATGGGGACCGCAGTTAAGGCCGACGCCACCGTTACCTTCGCCTTCAACAAGGTCGGCTTGACTAAGGGTGACGGCGCCAAACACGCTGGCCGGATCGTGATTGCCGATGACATGGGGACTTACGCGGTTGACGATTGATTCAAAGTACAATTTCTAAAATAAGGGATCACGACATTTCCATCATGATCCCTTATTTTTATGATCTTTTACTTCAGGTACTTAGCAGGATCAGCTGCGAAGTCGTCAACCGCGATCTCGACGCTATCCTTAGTTGCGGCATTCTTCAATTGGAACTTCCCCTCGTCGACTTCCCGGCTGCCAAATACGGCAAAGTACTTAGCGTTGCGCCGGAAGGCTTCCTTGATCTGCTTACCAACCTTGACACCACTGTAGTCCTTGTCGGCAACGACACCTTGTTGGCGAACCTTGTTCAAGAGGTCAAAGGCTAGGGCATCCCCTTGGGCATCAGCACTGGCAAAGAAGACGTCCAGCGTGTCCTTAGGGGCGAATTCGGGATTCTCCTGCTGAAGGAGCAACATCAGTCGTTCGACACCCATACCAAAGCCAATGCCCCCTTCTTCAGGGCCACCGAGCTGCTTGATCAGGCCATTGTAACGGCCACCGGCACAAACCGTGGTGTAGCCACCACCAAAGACTGGTGAGTCAGACATGATTTCAAAGATGGTGTGGTTGTAGTAATCCAGTCCCCGGACCATGTTGGTATCGATCTCGTAGTCGATCCCCAGTTGCTTCAGCAGACTTTGGACCTGGTCGAAGTAGGCTTGGGATTCATCATCGAGATAGTCGAGGATCGATGGTGCGTTGGCAACGATCTTCTTATCGCCCTCGTCCTTACTGTCGAGGACTCGCAATGGATTCCGGTAGAGCCGTTCTTGGGAATCCTTGCTGAGTTCATCGTAGTGTGGCTTCAGGTAATCGATCAGGGCCTGCCGGTAGTCCTCACGTACCTTCTTGTCTCCCAGGGTGTTAATGGTCAGCTTGACGTTTGGTACACCGAATCGCTTGAAGAGGGTCATGGCCATGGCGATAACTTCTACATCGATCTGTGGTGATTCGTTGTTCAATGCTTCCACACCAATCTGGTGGAATTCACGTTGCCGACCAGATTGTGGACGCTCATAACGGAACATTGGGCCCATGTAGTAGACCTTGTATGGCTTCGGGTATTCAGGACCGTAGAGCTTGTTTTCAACGTAAGCCCGAACAACGCCGGCTGTTCCCTCAGGCCGCAGGGCAATGTGCCGATCACCCTTGTCGTGGAAATCATACATTTCCTTTTCTACAATGTCAGAAGTGTCCCCAACGTTCCGTGAGAAGACATTGTAGTCTTCAAACATTGGTGTCCGGATCCCCCGGTAGCCAAATTCACGGAAGACTTCCCGGGCACTTTCTTCAACCTTTTCCCACAGGCCAGTCGTACCCGGAAGCAGGTCGGCCGTACCCTTTGGCTTTTGATAATCCATCTTGTTATCTCCTTTCAAATTTCACGTCGAGCACAATAAAGAACGCCCTCCAAGGCCATCAGCCTTAGAGGGCGAATTAAATTCACTGTGCCACCTCTATTCGTAGTGGCCTCACAGTCACTACCTCAGGAAGTTTCTCAACTTCATGACGTTAACGGGTCATCCGGGACGGACTACTTTGTTCCCCCGTCCAGCTAGTAGAGGTGTCTTCATGGTCGCTACCAGCTCTCAGCCTCACTGGTTCTCTGTCAGTTCTGCAACCACTTTATTTTCTACTCAACGCTTTTACACACCTGTGATTTTACCATAGCTCCTAGCCCTGGTCCACCCAATCAGGAACGAGCCTGAAGTCGGTGGATTCGGGTGAGGTAACCGATCACGATCAAAAGGGTAATGAACATCATCAGAAAAACTGAGACGAAGAGCAGCTGGTAGTTGCCAGCCTCAATGACATAACCACCATACAGGGGGCCAATCGCCCGGCCAACTGAGATGGTGATGTTCAACAATCCCTGATAGTGTCCCGCCTCGTCAACATCGGTCAGTTGGGCGATCCAGGCGGGGAGCCCCGCAAAGCTCGTTGTTTCACCAATCGTTAGTACAACGAAATCAAGTGTGAAATCCAGCAGGCTCCTGGCAAAGATCAGTAGCAAGAACGACGAGGCAAAGATCAGGATCCCGACAATGATCTGGCTCGACAGCCGGACGTAGGGACTCAGCTTGTTAACCAGGGGTTGGCCGATAATAATCAGCACCCCATTTAATGTCCACAGCATACTGTAGGCGTAGAACGGAATCCCCATGTTCGTCATGTGGACGGCCATCACGCTCTCCCACAAGGAGTAGCTAAGGTGAATCGTCACCAGGTTCAACAGGATCAACCAAATCAGGATGATTAGGCGATGGTGCTGAGGTGAGCGTACTCGTTGCCGCTCCCGAGTCGCTGATCGTTTAGGAATCTTTACCTTAACGTTGAAGGTTAGAATTACCAGGATGGTCAACAGTGCATAGAAGAACGTGGCTACCGCAAAGACCAGGACTACACTGATCGGTAACAACACCCCAACCAGCAGGGTTCCAATAACAACCCCAATGTTAAAGGCCATGTAGATGTAGTTGAACACGTAGCGGGAGGTATGCTGGGTGATCAGAGAACCATACGAATTGACAATTGTTGCGTTGATCCCATCACCGAAACTGTTCAGCATCATCAGCAGGGCAAAGTAGGGCCAGCCGTGAATGAAGATCAATAAGAAGATTGCCAGTGTTGAGAGTCCCACCCCCATTAAGGCCGTTTGGTATTGACTCCAGTGGTCAAACAACCAGCCACCAACGTAGTTACCCGCCATCATCGCAATCGACATGAACAGCATGACCAGACCCGCTGTTGTCAGGGTCTGGTGCAAGTAGTTATGCATATACATCGTAGTCAATGGCCACAAAAAGGCAGCTCCAGTATTGTTTAATAAGCTTGCCAGAGCTACCCATTTTAACTTCACCGTCTTTTTTTTCGTCGTCATAAAATGCCCCGATTACTACCGCTCAACGACCATTTCTGATGATGGCACCCGTAAAAGCGTGTATGCAGCTGACTCACGGTTAGCCCGCAGGCCGATCCCGTTCAATGGTGTATTCCGGTAGTGAACGGACATAACGGCCGCAAACGCATGGCCGGTTTGGGAATCATGCTTCTTAAGTTCCTTCTGGTTCCATGGCAAAGCACTGATACTCAGTGGAATAATCCGGTCACCATCCGCCACCGAACCAAAGCGTGAGGTGGTCATATACTTATTGTTACCTGACCAGTAAGTATAGGAAACAATCGGGTGATTACCACCCTTACTCCGGGTTGCCAGAACGTAGTAATAGTCATCATCCTTATTACTAATTTGTAATGGGTAGTATTTTGTACTAATCCGTGTTTCTTGACTGTTTCTCAGGTCAACCTGGCGGAAGAAGGTCATATAAGACATCGTTCCAAGCCACAGGAGGGCCACCAGCACCAAGATAACGTAACGGCCAAACAGCTTTTTATCAAATGCCCGCTTCGTCTTGGCGATCAGCATCAACTGCTGCACCCGGATATAGTGGATGACGTAGCAGAAAAAGACAATTGCCAAAATCCAGAGGAGCCAGCCAAGCCAATTCCAACTCATAATCATTCTCCAATCTAAAAAGTAATTACATAGATTATCACACAAAATTGCGCCCATGTCCCGGCTTTCCGACCAGAACATTGCGAATTTAATTCTCGCAATCGGGCCGATCTGTGCTAAACTAAATTTTGGCATAAATTTTCAACATGTTCTACAATGAGACATGAACTAACACAAGTCTACGTGACATAATCATTAAGGAGGAATTGATTTCATGGACAATTTGAGTGAGTTAGCTCTAAAGCTCATCAACTTTGAGCGCGAAAACGACTTAAACGATAACGAAGTTGCCTTTGGAAGCCATCTATCAGTCGAACGAATTCACGACATCAAGTCATCAAACGCAGTGGCGACTTCTGAAGAAACCGAATTGCTCCAACGGTTTATGCAAAGTAAGTAACCACTAACATAGTGGTAAAAAATCACTCTGTAAATATAAAAGCTCCAACATTCATGAAACTGAACGTTGGAGCCTTTTTGTATGTTCTTTAGTTTTGGGGATCGTAAAAGTGAACCGGAACCACCACCGACGATACCACTGCCTGCGGGCTCTTGATGCGGGTCATCAGAGTATCAATTAGCTTAGCACTCAGTTCCTCAATCGGTTGAATCACCGTTGGTAGCATTGGGTTGGTCTGACGAATCAGCCGGGAACCATTGTACCCTGTTAAAAAGTAATCCTGGTTGAGTTTGAGCCCCGCTTGACGATAGATATTACTGATCTTCAAAGCCTGGACATCATTAGAAGCGACTACCCCGTCATAAATACCAGGGAAAACAGACGTCAGATCAACCTGGTGAGCATCAAGGGGGTCAAAGCTACGGTGCTGTTGACCAAGATAATCGACAACCCCTTGGAGCCGGTTAACAGTAGGGGATACTGACTGGTCTTCGTCAACCATCACGGCAATCCGGCGCACATGATGTTCAAGAAGGTACTTGGTGGCTAACTGGCCGCCCTGGTAGCTGTCAGCCGAGACAATCGGAATGTTGTCAGCCAGATACCGGTCAAATGACACAATGGGGGCCGTGATCTGGTGGTATTCTTCAATATCAAGGTTATGGGAACCCGAAATAATACCGTCAACCTGATTTGCAATCAGCATATTCAGATAATCATGTTCGATCTCTGGATTTTCCGCTGAGGATGCAATAATCGTTTTGTAGCCCTTGGTGAACAGCTGACGTTCCAATTCATTAACTAGCTCCGCAAAGAAGGGATTAATCAGGTTAGGAAAGATTAGACCGATAAACTTGGATGGCTTCCCCTGCATTGCCCGGGCCAGTGCATTAGGTTGGTAATTTAATTCCCGCATTGCCGCGTGGACCTTTTTGATGGTCTTTTCACTCAAGGATCCATAATTGTTAATCACTCGAGAGACGGTGGTTACCGAAACCCCCGCAAGTTCGGCAACATCCTTTAACTTCGCAACCATTTAATCAATCCCTACTTTCTTCCAGAATTAGCTGACACATTTGTCAATAACCCTTTCATTATAGCTTAACCGTTCGCAGGCGCGTAACATATTTCACAAATTTACTCCCTAATATGATATGTGATTTTTTTCATTTGTTTGAATATTATTACCGAATAATTTATCCCTCCTGTTCAAGTGAAAAGGCTATCAAACTAGCCGATCTAACTCAGCACAAATATAAATCTACTAATAATCTATTTCCCCGCTAAATTGACGATTGACCAAATTAATGTTAACTTTGTAATAGCCGTAAATCTTAATAAGTTCTTAAATTTTTTTGCCAAAGCTTTGCATTTTTATTTATCAGTTATTTAAGTCAAGGGAGTTCATGCTAATGAATCGTCAGGAATCTACAAATTCAGTTACACATTTCAAAATGTATAAAAGTGGTCGAAAGTGGATGTTCGCAGGTATTACGGCACTTACGATGCTCACTGCTACCGGAGTGGTTGCCCATGCCGATGAGGGTCAATCAGCAAAAGTAGAACCCCAAATTACCAGTGCTACTCCAAATAGTAACTCGATCGCGGATAGCTCAGCCGTCGATAACAGTAGTGCTGTTGCTTCTGCCACTACTGCTGAGAGTTCGGCAGCCACTAATAGCTCAGCTTCAACTTCAAGTACTAGTGCTGTTGTGGCTTCATCCAGCACGGCCTCAAGTCAACCTAGCTCTGCTTCAAGTGCCAAAAGTAATGCTGAAGAAGCAACGACGACAATGGCAATGGCAGCTATCACTCCTGCCCAGGAAAATGATGGAATCGATTTATCTTCCCTTCACTTCAGCAACAATGCCCGTTGCCAAAACTTCATCCAGAGTGTAGCGCCAGGTGCCGTTGCCGGCTGGAATAAGTACCAGGTTCTACCATCGATCACTGTTGCGCAAGCCATTCTGGAAAGTGGCTGGGGGCAATCATCCCTTTCTACTAACGCGCATAACCTCTTTGGTATCAAGGGCTCCTACAATGGTCATTCTGTCACGATGCGGACACGTGAAGTTTATGGCGGTCGAAGTGTCTACATCAATGATAATTTCCGGGCCTACGACAACAACTCTGAATCGGTTGAAGACCATGGTAACTTCCTGTACAGTAATCGCCGTTACCATAATCTGCTGGGTGACACCAACTACGTCTCAGTTGCCAGAAAGCTTCGTCAAGACGGGTATGCCACCGATCCAAGCTACGCCAATTCATTGATCAGACTGGTTCAAACCTACAACTTGAACCAACTTGATTCAGTTGCTTTCTCCGGGCGGACAATCACCAACAAGGACACTGACACTTCAGCATCAGATACTAACTTTGATGCCAACGGGAACACCAACTACTACACTGTTCATAGTGGTGATACCCTTTCCGGCATTGCTAATAAGTTCTCAACATCCGTCAACACTCTGGCGCACCTAAATGATATTCAGAACGTCAACCGGATTTATGTTGGTCAGCGCTTGCTGGTCCGGCAAAATTCATCTGCCACAGATCAACACCAAACACAGGTCAACACCAACACTAAACATGCTGGTACCACCAATTCTGATTCAAACGCCAATGTCAGTTCCTACGTCGTACAAAGTGGTGATACCCTTTCCGGCATCGCCAACAAGTTCAACACCACTTACACGAGCTTGGCACAGATCAACCACTTGAGCAATCCAAACCGAATCTATGTTGGTTAACGCCTCCAGCTCCGGGCTCAGGAACAAACTAACAACCAGGCATCAAAGCCTACTAACAATAATTCCCAGTCCACCAATACTCAACCCGCCTCAAGCGTCAGCTCCTATACCGTGCAAAGTGGTGATACTCTTTCTGGCATCGCCAACAAGTTCAACACCACTTACACGAGCTTAGCACAGATTAACCACTTGAGTAATCCAAACCGAATCTATGTTGGTCAACGCCTCCAACTCCGGGCTCAGGCTACTAGTCAGACGTCGACAACAAATACCAATTCACAGTCACGGCGCACCAACTATAGCAGTACTGCGGTAACTTATACCGTTCAAAGTGGTGACACCCTCTCTGGGATCGCTGCTAGGTTCAACACCACCTACACTCAGTTGGCACAAACTAACCACCTGAGTAACCCGAACCAGATTTATGTTGGTCAACGGTTACAAGTTCGTGGTAACAGTCAAGTAACTCATCAGAGTAGTTCTGTCAGTCACGTCTCAGCCGGCAATACTGGTTACATCGTTCAAAGCGGTGATTCACTATCAAAGATCGCTGCTCAGTATGGCTTGAATTGGCGGACACTGGCAAGCAAGAATAACCTGCAAAGCCCATACATTATTTATGTTGGTCAACACTTAGCACTCTAATATGCCCATTCTTCAAACAAGAAAAAAAGCAAAAGTAATTCTACTTTTGCTTTTTTTCGTTTAAAATTTTAAAATAAAAATATACTTAGTTGGTTAAATGTCAATTAATGCGTTTTTAGAATGAAAGTGGTGATCTGCCGTGCCAGTAAATGAAAATCCCAACCTTGAACGTATCAGTCATTTTTTTAAAATCCTCGGTAATCCCAAACGATTACAGCTTCTCTATCTCTTGATCCAGCATTCAATGAGTGTCTCCGA
>CAMFOZ010000024.1 GCA_945971245.1 uncultured Lactobacillus sp. | reverse complement strand
AACTGCCGATGAGTGCTGTTTTGGGAAGTGCCGAGATCCTCGATTCACTGAAGACTTCATCCTATGTCTTTACCAGTGGGGGGAATCCTGTCGTGGCGGCAGCGGCACTAGCTACTCTAGACGTCATTGATGAAGAAGACCTGGTTCATAAGTCAGCAGTGGATGGTGTTTACGCTAAAAAACAATTTGAGAAGCTTGCTGACAAGTATGATTGCATCGGTGATATTCGGATGCTTGGCCTCAATGGAGGAATTGAGCTGGTTAAGGATCGGCAGACTAAGGAACCGGATCCTGATGCGGCAGCGAAGGTTATCTATCGTGCCTTTCAAAAAGGGGTCATCATGGTTAAGTTGAACGGGAATGTGTTACGGTTCCAGCCACCGCTGGTTATCACTCGTCAGCAGCTTGATCAGGCCTTTGCGATCCTTGATGATGTCTTTAACGATCTGGAACATGACCGCATCAAACTTCCTGCTGAATTAGCACATGAAGGTTGGTAAGAGCTAAGTAATAAAAAAGGGATGGTTAAGGTAAACCACGCCTTAATCTAAATAATGGCTTGTCTTATTTATCAAATAGGGCAGGCCATTATTTAATTATAAGAAGTTAATAGTTGGTCTTAACCGTCCCATCAGGGTTGAAGAGGGGAAGGGGCTTTAGGAATTGAATGTC
This sequence comes from uncultured Lactobacillus sp., assembly GCA_945971245.1. GTDB lineage: Bacteria > Bacillota > Bacilli > Lactobacillales > Lactobacillaceae > Limosilactobacillus. The sequence goes on along the minus strand of CAMFOZ010000024.1, from coordinate 18,272 downwards.
GGTCCGCTTAGCAGCTGCCCCCTCCGCTAAAATTGCCATTTTGCTAACGATATGGCAACCAGTCTTATCCAAAAGCTCACTTGCGGCATGAATAGAGCCACCAGTACTAATAACATCATCAACCAAGACAACTTGCTTGCCACGAAGCTTCTCAACATCATTACCGTCGAGAACCAACTCCTGTTCATGGCTAGTAGTAATCGCATTGACGTGCGTTTCTAGGGGATGGCGCATATATTCCTTCACGGACTTGCGGATAACTAGTGAATGGGGATGATTACTCAATAAGGCGAGATCATGTGCGAGGGAGATACCCTTGCTTTCAACCGTTACAATATAGTCAAAGTGCGAAGGAAGCTTAGGTAGCAGCAGTTTAGCTGCCGTATAACTCATCGCATCATCGCCCAGCAGAACAAATGAAGCAATGGCGGTATCGTTACTAATTTGGACAATGGGCAGCTCGCGACGCTGATCACCGATAGTGAGTTGGTATGTTTTCATAATATGCCTCCTATAATAGTGCAAATAACGGTAATAGGACCTTCAGTAAGCCACCGGAGAGAAGGCCAACAAATGGATCAACTAACGCTGTAACGAGCATTGTAGTGGCCGCGACCAACTGTTCCTTGCCAGCTAGAGCAGTAGCAGCGTTTTCCGGAAAAGTTACAAACATTCCCAAAACAAATAAGAAACCGGCAATTGAAGAGCTGGGAACGTATTTACCAACTTTCTGTAGTAAACCTAAGGCGAGGATTGCTGCCATGATCAGCATCATGAGACAGCCGGCAATTACGGGTTCTGGGGCGCTGGCAGTGGCTGAAATAATTGTTTCTACTGGAGCACCACCAAGCAGACTAGTTCCCATGTCGGCCAGCGCCTGCGAGCTCGTCAGCAGGTTCAAATTAACCGGGTTAGGTTTAATACCTGTCATCTGTCCCGTAATCAACCCATAAGAGAGATTAGCTCCGATATTCAAGCAAGCTAGACTCAATGCTCCACGAACAATCCGCAGATTCAAGGTTGGCTTAGTGAAGATAAACTTACGAACCGTCACATTTGTCGGTAGATCAGCGCGATAGTGTTCTCCCAAGACGGCGTAGAGACTGGAAAGGATCACCGAAAGACAGATCGTCCATACCAGATCCTTAGAAATTAGATAAGTGACTACTGCGATGAGGATTGAGAGCCAACCAGTCAAGCTATGATGATGAGCCTTAGACATATCTAGGGAGATCTTCGCAAGCATGATCCCAACGCCAGCCATCATTGCGGTGATGACCTGGTTACCAAAAAGGTGCACGATACGCGTCAAAATACCGGTAAAACCGATAATCACCATGATGACGGAACCACCAAAGATGATTGAAGTAAACTCACGTGTATTACGACCTAAATTACCCGTTAATGCTAATGACTCGGCTTGAAAAGAAACCGGTGCAACCGAATGAAAAATGAAGTTAATTGCGGCAACAAGCAAAAATGAAAAAGTAGTTGGAAAAACAGCAAAGCCCAGGCCCATTGCCATGATTCCTTGAGGGATTCCGTTCAAGACAACGCCAATAGCGGCCATCAGATCAGCAAACCAGTGCATTGTTTTCCTCCTAAACACGAACAATATAACATCTAGATAATTAAATATAACAGATTACACGAATAATTATCATATATGTGGGTTTTAAAGTCAATGTATTTCTTAACAATAACTAGACATAGCATTAATATTGTTAAGAAATACAGCTGCAAAATGATTTTACTGAGGAGAAGGATTAGCTTAGATTAATTTAAAAAAGGAAAACAGCCACTGAAATTGAGTGACTGTTTAAATATTTATATAGATCAGGGGACGTAGATTCTTTTAGATCAACCTGTCATTAAAATTATAGTTTTAATGAAATTGAATGAACCAATTTTACTGACTCCCTTATTAAGCTCTGACTACTGCTTTATCTGTATAATCATGATTAACTTTCCCAACCCAGACTTTACCACCAGCATTAGGCACTAAAGTTGACTAAAATAGCCTCATTCATCATGATATATATATTAATGAATGAAGGAGTGAGTAATATGACCGTAAAAATTAGAAAAGTAGGAACTTCGATTGTCTTAACTGTTCCTAAATCAATTACGAATCTTCAAAAAATATGAGGTTTTCGAAGGCCGCGATGGCGCTATTGTTTATCTACCCAAACATAAGAACGTGTTTGAAGATCAGGACTTTGTAAATAGCTACCTTTATGATGACGATGATTTAGGGTTTGTTGAAGCAGAAGTTGATGATGACGAATTATAATCGATACGTTCCGGACCGGCAAGATCTAATCTGGATTAATTTTAAGCCCTCTGTCGGACAAGAGATTCGTGGGCGTCATCCAGCAATCGTAATTAGTTCAGCAAACTATAGTCGGTTAACCGGACTGGTTATGATAATGCCAATTACTCACGGTACCAATAACCGCTTAAAAAGTATATATAATCCCCACCATACCGATAATTAAGCTACGGCATCCCCGCCGGATTGTATCGCGTAATTTCACTTAGATTGCTCTATAATTAAGTCATATCTTACTATGTAGTAAAGAAGGCAACATTGATGAAATATTGCAGTGAATGCGGTACTAAATTGATCATGAAGAAGAACGGGATTGATGGAATGGTGCCATATTGTCCCCATTGTCAGCAATTCCGTTTTATCAAGTTTTCAAGTGCAATCTCCGCGATAATATTCAACCCGCAAAAGGATAAGGTCTTACTGTTAAAGCAGTATGGCAACCCATCTTACATCTTACTCTCCGGTTACATTAATCCTGGTGAAAATGCCAAGCAGACTTTAAAGCGCGAAATGCAGGAAGAGACGAAACTAAGCATCGCTAAATTCCACTACAATGATAATGCTTATTTTGCACCCCATGACGTGTTAATCCATAACTACGCAGTTATTGCCGCAGACGATACATTAAAGCCTAATAGTGAAATCGATCAATACTCATGGGTACCCATAAATGAGGTCTTAGACAAAATAATGCCTCATTCCTTAGCAAAATCCTTCGTTGAGGAATGGTTCCAAAAAGAGCATCTCGGTGGACTATAAATACAAAAGGCATGTTCCCGGTAAAAATACCGTCGAACATGCCTTTTACTATTCATCAGTTTGTTTTAATTCAGTCTGACAATAGTAACAACGGAGATGACCATACTTCTTAATCATGCTTTTAACCTGGCTATGGTTAAACTCGTAGTGCTCATGACAATTTGGGCACACATAGTATTCTTTCTTTGATAAGATTTTCAATAACAGTCCCAATTTCCCCATGAGCTCCCTTAAATTGATCTTACGTGCTTTAGAATACAACAAAGCGAAGATGTTAGACAAGCGCTTCTCTCAATTTTGTTACTTAAGTTTCAGTTAAAAGCTTTTACGAACCACCACTGTTTTGTAAGCGCTTAGCAGCCGTGTGTTAAAATAAAAGAAAATGTTCAACAAGCAACAAGGAGGAAACATAAAATGCGGACAGTAAAAATTGGTGGTACCTCTCTCCCTGCCGTCGGAATTGGCACCTGGCATATTGGGGATGATCTTCAGAAACGCCCTACTGAAATTAAGGCAATCCAAGCAGCGATTGATCAAGGCGCAACTGTAATTGATACGGCTGAAATGTATGGCATGGGCCGGGCCGAATCAGTCGTTAAGGATGCTATTGCCGGTCACCCACGTGAAAAACTCTACATCATTGATAAGGTTCTCCCAGAAAATGCTAGTCACCGGCAACTAGAAACCAGCCTTGACCAGAGCCTTAGACGTGTTGGTACGGATTACTTTGATCTCTACCTTCTTCACTGGCGGGGGTCAGTTCCGCTAAGTGAAACCGTGGCCGAGCTGGAATCAATGGTCAAGAAGGGCAAAATCCGGCACTGGGGCGTCTCAAATTTTGATGTGGCCGACCTTCATGAACTATGGCAGCTACCAGACGGACAGAACTGTGTCGCTAACGAGGACCTCTATAACCTCGACGAACGGGGCATTGAATTTGACCTTATCCCACTGATGAATGAGCACAAGCTACCGTTAATCGCCTACTCTCCCCTTGCCCAAGCCGATACTATCTCTGGTCACCTGACGACTGATCCCCTCTTAAAGGAGCTGGCAGCTAACCATCAAGTTAGTGTTTATCAAATCATGCTTGCCTGGACGCTGCGCCACGGCAACGTCTTAAGCATCCCCAAGGCGGCCACTCCTCAGCATGCCCGTGATAACATTCAAGCGTTAGATATTACCTTTACTCCCGATGAATTAGACGCCCTAAGCAAACACTTCCCAGCGCCAACTAGTAAGCAACCCTTGGCAACCATTTAACCACTTAAAAAGCTCCCTTACCGGCACCAAGTCCAGTAAGAGAGCTTTCTTTAATTACTTTTGCTTTACCAGCATTACGTTACCATCAGCAGAGTTACCATACACAATGTACTTTCCTGTGAGCTTAACAACCGGTGTTGCTGCACCTATCTTTAAGCCCTTGATGGAATAATCACCGTCGAACTCACCGACTTTTTCAAATAGCGCCGGAATGGTCTCCTGATCAGTAATGATCACCTCAAATTCACCATCGACGCCACCATTGCTAAACCGAACAGCAGTACCGTCAGCACGGTTAATTGTCACCTGACCACTAGTAGTTGATTGCTTAATCTCTTGTCGCATTATCTAGTCCTTCTTTGCCTCATGGTCATGCTTGAGTTGATTAAGGAGGGCGGCGTCCCGGTCAGCAACAACCTGCTGCCCAGCATCCCCCTGCCAATCATAGAAGCCCTGACCGGATTTTAGCCCCAGTTTACCATGGTCAACCATCTTTTCAAGGGTTGGATCCGTCCCTGTTGCATTTGCTAAGTCCGCATACAGGTATGAGCTAATATTCTTAAAGACATCCAGACCACCCAGGTCGGCACTGGCGATCGGACCAACTAGGTTCCACCGCCGACCGAGACTATATTTGATAATATCATCAACCGCCTCTGGACTAGCAATCCCTTCATCCACAATATGAAAGGCCTCACGGAGAACGGCGAGCTGAATCCGGTTGCCAACGAAGCCCAGTGCCTCCTTCTTAAGCGGTACCGCATGCTTACCGATTTTGTTCATCAGAGCCACCGTCAAATCAACCGTTGCCTGACTGGTCTGCTTCCCTGGTACCACCTCAACTAATGGCATCAATTGAGCCGGGTTCCAGAAATGCGCAACCACAAATCTTGCCGGACGTTTGAGAACACTTTGGAGAGCCGTTGGACTCAGACCAGAAGTATTAGTCGCCAAGACCGTTTCCGGACCGACCAACTGTTCAAGCTCTTGCCAGACCTGCTGCTTAACTTGCTGATCCTCGACAATTGATTCAATGACAAAGTCGGTATCCTGACAAGCCTGCTCCATATCCGTTGTATACGTGATGCGCTTCAAAATCTCATCTGGCTGGTCCGTTAATAGTCCTGCCTGCTCAAATGTGGCCAGATCATGCTCAATGGCCTTCTGTCCTCGCTGTAAGCCAGCCTGCTGATGATCGTATAAGCGTACTGAATACCCCGCCATGGCGAATTGCAGAGCCGTCGCATGCCCCATCGTTCCGGCACCAACATTAGTAATCGTCTTGATATCTGTTAACTTCATCTCATAACACCCCTTTACTTAACTATTAATTTAATTATACCATTTTGAAACTACCAATTGCTCAGTATGTTACTATAACGATGGAGGATGATTAAATGCAGCACAGTGATAAGAAAATAAAATACATCAGTAAAAAGATGTCCTACGCTCTCCGTCACAACCCCGATAAGTATGGTATTAAGCTTGATGAATACGGCTATACGGACTTAGACCACTTTATCAACGCTCTTAACCGCGTCCATCACCTGGCCCTCACGAGGGATGATATTGCTACCGTAATTGCCCAGAGCAATAAAAAGCGTTTTGAGATCAAGGGTGATCGTATTTGTGCGCTCTACGGTCATTCAATTCCGGGAATTATCCACCATCAGGAAGCTACCCCACCCGCTGTCCTTTACCACGGTACTGCCCGGCGCTTCCTGCCCAGTATCCAAGAACTTGGCTTACTACCTATGCAGCGCCAGTTCGTTCATCTGTCAACGGACATCCCGACTGCCTACCAGGTCGGTTCTCGTCATGACAGTCACCCGGTGATTCTCTCAATTGATACTAAGGCGGCACTGAATGCTGGGGTCAAGTTTTATGTGGGCAACGAGCAAGTTTGGCTAGCGGACGAAATTCCAGCCCGCTTTTTCCATGTTTTATCAAAAAATTCAGGAAATTTTTAAAAAGGGCTTTACGAATCCCATTTTTCTTGATAATATAATACTCGTTCGTTAGGAACACAGAGATGATTTCGGAAAATAGCTCAGCTTGGTAGAGCACCTGGTTTGGGACCAGGGGGTCGCAGGTTCGAATCCTGTTTTTCCGATTTTTTATTTTTAAACGAAAAAAGCATCTGACTATTATGTGGTCAGGTGCTTTTTAGTATCCTTATTGAATTCTTTTCCGGAGGTGGGGAACTAACCACAGTGCCAGTGCTCCACCGATAACACCCTGGAGGAGGTTACCACCGATACTCAGGAGCCCCACCATCCAAGTGTGATACATGAAGGAGTCACTGAAGAAGTAGCAGAGGGCCATGACTACTACCCCAACAATCAGGGCTAAAATTTGATAGCCGCGCCGTTCACCTGCCCGCCGGGATAAGTAACCAGTTGTGAATCCTTCCAGGCCGTGGGCGATTAATGAGAACAAGGCGTATTGGGGATAACCCGATATCAGATCCAGGAACATCCCCCCGAAGCCACCGACTGCGGTCCCATAGGCAGGCCCCAGTAGCATAGCCGCAATCAAGATCCCGGCATCACAGAGATTGATGTAACCATGGGTCCACGGAATTGGAATGATAAAAAAGCGCCCTAACACAACCGACAGCGCCAATAGCAATGCGGCCAGGGTCAGGTGGCGTAAACGTTGGTTATTCTTCATTACTCGGCCTCCTGACGCTTGTTAAAGGGATCCCAGGTATACTTAGCGCGGGGGCCACCGATGTACTTAGGACGTGACGACAGGTAGGTTGTATGAGCCTGCCCGATCGTCTTCACAGATGTCCGGACCGGTACCTGGACGAATTTAACCTGCATCCCAATTGCCGTATCCCCAATATCCATCCCGGCATTTGCCTGGATGTGTTCCACCTCAATTGGCTCCTTGAAGTTTTCAAAAGCCGCAATCTGCCCCGCACCACCGGCATGGATCTGGGGGTAAACCATTACTTGCTCAAGGCCGTACTCCTTAGCCACGGCCTTTTCAACGACGAGGGCCCGGTTAAGATGCTGGCAGCCCTGAACAGCCAGGTGAATCCCCAGTGGCCGCAGCGTATCCAGAATCGTCTTGACGATCGCGCGGCCGATCTCAATACTCGAATCTTCACCGATCTGACCCCCACGGACTTCGCTCGTACTCAGACCCAGGACAAAGATATCGCCAGCTTCAAGGTGGGCCTGCTCGAGTAGTTCGGTCAGTCCCTGCTTGGTTTGTTGCTTGATTTGGTTCAAATCTACCATATAATCAATCACTCTCTCTTATTTCTCTCACATTATTCTCATCAATTATTAATCATTTTAACATACCTAAAGAAAACCGTCACCTCGTTTCCAAAGTGACGGTTATTTTGTTTATTTTGGATCCGGATCAGCCCGCTTAACCAATTGCATAATTAGGTAATCGCGTGCATCCTGCTCTGACATTTTGACGCCATTGATAGTTAGTGGTCCAGCCTCTAGCTCCGTAGCATCCCCACGGCCTTTCAGAATTCGGTCAACCAGCTCTGGATTATCATAGTACCGATCCAGCAGTTCCGCTGTTGAAAGCTGCCGCAGGACCTCAGCATAGGCTTTATTCTTTTCCATCCGCATTTTAGTAAGCTCCCCCTCTCACTCAAGGTGATTGCTCTTTATTATAGCACTTCTGTAGTATAGTGGTGAATTATTGTCCTTACAGTGATAGCAGTTGATTAATAGGAGAATCAAAAAAAGATTCTAGGCCGTGAGTGTTTACCAGGCATTGATGTTAATGTTAGTATTTGCAACAATTCGTAATTACTTTGTTGACCTACATCAAAAAGTAGACAAACAAAAAGCCGCCCTGTTAACTTTGGCGGGCTACAGACGACTTTTTATATAATTTAGTTAGTAACTTGTCACCGTCTTTGAAACGGCTGATAAATCTGAGGAAGCCATGCTGCAACATGGTTTCCTCTTTTATTTATATTATAGTACAATGATAATTTTTTAGTACAAGGCCAAGTAAGAGCATTATTAGTCACAGCATTCGGCCCGTTTTATTCCTACTACTCATTCCACTGCATTATATATTCGACATTCCTCGTTTCGTCAATTTGGCGACGGATAATTTTTAAGCCCTGTCGTTGGTAAAATTGAACAGCCCGGGAATTCTTAGCATAAACCGAAAGCGTGAATGAGGGATGGTTCTTCTTCACGGCCCCTAAAAGCTGCGTTCCGATCCCGTGGTCACGGAACCCATCTTTAATAAATATGCCCGCAAGGTAATCATCTTGAAGACCCGCAAATCCCAATACCGTTGGCCCGTCGACAGCAACCAGAACTTCAGCCTCCAATAGTGCATCGTGGACCATGGAACGGTGATCGGTCCAATAGCTTTGATCAACGAAGGGATGTGCACTGATGTTACCCGCAAGCCAGATCTCCATAATCTGGCTAAGGTCGGCTGACTGAAACTTCCTAATAACCATTTTGCTTCTCCTCAACTAGTTTGCTGTAACTTAATTATATTAAATAAAGCCCATAAAGTCTCAATTGCTTTATGGGCTTTCGCATTATTTATCAATAGTGAGGATCTTATCCAAAGGCATCCGGCTAGCGGTTATTTGATTAACCAGCGCCGTTGCATCACGATAACCCAGTCCAATCCCGATAATAATATCTTCATTGTCAGGAATTGGCAACTGCTGGCGCAACATCTTTGGATACTTAACGAACTGGTAAGCCGTCATCGAACTGAGCCCACGATCGCTAGCACCCAGAATAATGTTGTTCCCGAAAGCCCCCAGGTCGTACAGGGACCACGGTGAATACTCCTTAGGTAGGGTCAGGTATATTACCGCCTGGGCATTATAAAGTTTGGCGGCTGCTGGTCTCATCTCTCTAGCTGCTTCTCCTAGTCCCTTGGTCCACTCTGCCATGTTCTGCTGAGCCTGGACAGTCCACTCCGTCCGCGGCATCACTGGAACATCTGACTGGCCCTTAGTCCCCTTCTGCTCAAGTTGGTACTGCTCGTTACGGACTCTTTCCAAGGCTTCACCAACCACTAAATATACGTGATAAGGCTGAGAGTTGACCCAAGAAGGTGCCAACTGAGCTTCTCGAATGATCTCGCGAATGGTGTCGAGATCAACGGCTTGATTAGTAAACATCCGAACAGAGTGCCGATTTTGCAGTGCTTGTTTGAATTCCATCTTCATGCCCCTTTTAACATCTATGCTTGCGCACTGATCGTAATATTTCCTACCGAAACATTTGCCGGTTGATTGATTGCATAGGCAACCGCATCAGCGACTTCAGCAGGTGACATCCGGGCGAATTGGGCATTGTTAGAGTCATTGCCACTATTAGCCATCAGGTCCGTCGCCACCGCTCCTGGGTAAATGGTTGTCGTCTTAATATGAGACTTTTCCTGTGCGGACTCCAAACGCAAGGTATCCATTATGGCCCGGACACCAAACTTAGTAGCACTATATGCGGCCACACCAGGGTATGCTTGCAGGCCGGCAACTGATGAGGTGGCGATCACCTGGCCAACATTTTGCTTCTTGAAGACTGGCAAAGCCGCCGCAATTCCGTATAGAACGCCCTTGAGGTTCACGTCAATTGTGTTAATCCAGCGGTCAACTTGTAGGTCGGACAAGAAAGTGACCGGCATGATTCCAGCATTCAGGAACATCACATCGATGCAGCCGTAGTGTTCTTGAGCGTAGTCGACTAGTTGCTGATTATCTTCTTGCTTAGTCACATCGGTAACGCGATAGATTGCTTCCCCGCCATCTTGCTTAATATCTTCCGTAATTCGCTGCAATTCATCCTCGTGGCGAGCTCCCAAAACGACCTTGGCCCCTTTAGCAGCCAAGAGTTTGGCCGTCGCCTCGCCAATTCCTGAAGAGGCACCAGTAATTACAACTACTTTTCCCTTAATTGCCATCGTAATCAGTCCTTTCGCATGTCTTGTTCCCAGCTACCAATCGTATTCACGCCTGTCTGGTCAGCAATTTGCTCTAATTGGTGAACTTCTGTCTCAGTCAGAGTCGATGTCGCTACCTGAGCTGCATCGTCCACTTGAGACAGCTTGGTGACACCGATAATCGGTAATACCCCTTTAGTAACCGCCCAGCTCATCGCCGTTTGAGCAACTGACAGATGATGCTTTTTGCCAACCTCCTTGAGGGCTTTAATCAGTTGCGTTAATTCCGGAAGCTTTCCGTTGTAGACTTGTGCTCGCACACTGCCGGCGGGGAATGGGTGATCTACGTCGTATTTTCCGGTTAGGGCGCCCTGCTCCAAAATCATGTATGCGAAGAAGGTCATGCCCTGTTCCTTACAATAATCTAGGATCCCAGCCTGCTCGGAGGTCCGGTCCAACAGACTCAGGTGATTTTGAACCGCATCCAGCTTAAAGCCGGCATCACCCAGGATTTCCTGAACGCGTTTGATTTCGGATAAGGTGTGGTTGGATACCCCCACATGCTTTATCTTCCCGGACTTCAGCAGTGGAATCAGCTGCGGTGTCCATTTTTCGACATCTGCATCGTTGTGAATCCAGTAATAGTCAATGTAATCGGTTTGCAGACGCTTCAGGCTTCCCTCGAGCATGTTAGCCATGGCGTCAGTGGTCCCATCGGCCATCTGCGGGGTGAACTTGGTTGATAGCACCAGATCTTCTCGTGGTGTATTATGGGATAATTCACCAAGTAGAGTTTCCGAAGCACCACCACCGTACGCAAAGGCGGTATCCCAGAAATTTAGGCCGTGTTTAATTGCCTCATCATAGATTGTCTTAAAGTGGGCCTGATCGTAGTCATTACCAAAGTAACTGTTGTTGTCACCCCATGCCCAGGTCCCGAGCACAATTTTAGCTGCTTTCTTACTCATTGTTTTCCTCCTAGTCATCTAAAATCTTGTATTCTTCGAAGTACGACTTACCTTTTTTAATTTCACCAGTTTCATAAAGGGAGATCTTATGCTGCAACCGCTTGATTGAACGATCCAGGTTAGCACGCTTTTCTTCGAGCAATTCAAGCTGTTCCTTCAGGAGTTCCTCGCGCGCATCGAGGGTCGCATCGCCTTGTTCGAGGAGGTGCGCGTAGTCAACCAAGGCTTCAACGGAAACACCCGAATGCCGTAAGCAAATGATCATTTCCAACCAGCCCTGCAGGCCATCATTATAGTAACGATTGCCGTTCGGACGGCGTGGAACTTTAGGGATCAAACCGATTCGTTCGTAATAACGAAGCGTATCCGGTTTAATGTGATACTTGTTGCTCACTTCGGTAATTGTTAATTCTGCCATCTGTCATTTCCCTCCTGACATGATTTAGATTACTACCTTGAGTTCACTCCAAGTCAACACTTTTTAAAATAAAAAACTGCCCAGTTTCTCTCTGAGCAGTTTATCTCTTCAGTAATCCTAGTTAATACCATTTTGCTTAACGGCCCTACCGCTGAGATACGCTATAATATAGCTAGTAATAATATGGAGTGAAAATTTTGGAAGCAGATAAATACCTCAAATTAATCAACGAAGAGCTCGCCAAACTCCCGGACTATGTCAATGAATACTACCTCGGGACTAACCATGCCGTTACGACAACCTACCAGTATTTGACAGAGATCCGGCGTTTCTTCGACTGGCTGCGAGTCAGCGGCCTGGTCGATGCCAAGGACAACCAGAGCATCCCCGTCGAGGCCCTGGCCAAGCTCCGCCGAAATGACATCATGCTGTATATTGACCACCTGAAGCACAGCACCAACGCCCAGGGGCACTTGAACTCGCCGACCTCCATCAACCGGTCCATTAACGCCCTGCGCTCACTATTCAAGTTCCTGACGGTCACCGCTGACGTCAAGGATGGGGAGCCCTACTTCTACCGCAACGTCATGCTAAAGATTGATTCGCTCAACGATACCAAGACGCTGAACTATCGTGCCCACACCCTGGTCTCCCATATGTACCGTGGCCAGATGAAGTTTGATTTCATTAACTTCATCGAGAACGAATACCCCAAAAAGTGTGATAAGCGTGCCCGGCGGCCCTTCAAGCACAACCGGGAGCGGGATATTGCCATCATCACCCTCATCCTCGGCACTGGGGTCCGGGTCTCTGAGGCCGCTAACGTCAACCTAGGCGACCTTAACCTCAAGCAACAGCTCCTCGACGTTACCCGGAAAGGTGGCCAGCGGGACTCGGTGCCCATTGCACCCTGGGCAATTCCTTACCTTAAGAATTACCTGCAGATCCGTGCCCAACGCTACCACGCCGTCAAGAAGGATGTTGCCTGTTTCTTGACGGTCTATCATGGTGAGACGAGGCGGATGACCGCCAACTCAATTGAGCGGATGGTTAAGAAGTACTCGGCCGCCTTTGGTCATCCCCTAACGCCGCACAAGCTCCGTCACACCCTTGCTTCAGAGCTCTATGATGTCACCAAGGACCAAGTTCTGGTCGCCCAGCAACTGGGTCAGAAGGGAACCTCCGCAACTGACCTTTATACTCACGTCGACCAGAAGCAGCAACGTGAGGCTCTGCAGGAAATTAGCGATCACCCTGATAAACACTGAAAGCAGCCAGTGAACCGATTTAGAGTTCACCGACTGCTCTTTTCTATTTAATCGATAATCGTCACTTGCGCGTGTTTGATGGCCGTCGGGCTTAGTTCCTGACCAATCCCTGGACGATCCGGAACCTGATACTGCCCATTCACTGGTTGGTAGCGATATTTTCCGGACTGGTAGTTGGCATCTTTCAGGTTAATCTCGTGCTCCTCATGGATTACGAAGTTACTGCAAGCCGCCTCAAACTGGAGGGCCGCCGCGGTAGCAATCGGGCTACCACAGACATGCAGCTGCAGACCGACCCCGTTCGCCTCAGCCAGAGCCGCGATCTTGATTGCCGCGGTGATCCCACCACAGTTTCCCAGGTCAGGTTGCACCATCGCCACATCCTTAATCAGTGGCAGATAGGTTTGGGGGCCAGTGAGGTGCTCACCAACAGCGAGGTTTGCTCCTGTTTCCCGAGCTAGCTGGACCGTCTGTGCTGGATCAATCGATGGTAGTAGTTCCTCATAGTAATCAATCCCCAGCGGAGCCAAGCGCTGAATCAACTGCTGGGCAGACCGTCTCGTGAGGTTGGCATGACAATCAATGATGATACGGACATCGGGGCCAACCGCTTGCCGGATTGCCGCTACCCGTTGATAATAGCGATCAAGTTGGGCTGGGCTAAGCAAATGACGGTTATGAAGCAGTCCTTGTCCCCGCTCCTGGGTAATTGGATCAACTTTAATGGCGGAATACCCCTGCTCAAATGGCGGAATACCCCTGCTCAACTGCCCGTTTAGCTAGGCGGGCAAAATCGCGCGGCGCTGTTACGTAACGCGAGAAAGGTCCCCAGCCATACTCGATGTGACTGGCATAGACTGGTAGTTGATCGTGGAGCTTACCACCCAGCAACTGGTAGAGGGGCTGATGAATAACTTGTGCTTTCAGATCCCAGATGGCTGTATCCAAGGCACTAATGGCAGCGTACATGGTACTTCCTGGATTTTTTGCCCAAAAGGTGTGCTCATAGAAGTCTTCCCAGATGGCGTTGCTATCCCAGATATTGCGGCCGATGATCCGGGGTGCTAATTCTTTAAGGATACTAACGACTCCCCTGCCACCGGTACCATAGGCAATTCCGGCTTCTCCCCAGCCGCACTGCCCAGTCGTTGTCTGAACCATCACTACCACGGGATGCCAGATTGGCGAGAGTTGTCCCCAATCCAATTGAAAGATGGTTACCCGGCTAATGGTCATGATTAATCACCGCCTCAACGATCTTATTAGCGATTTCTGCACTAGCCCCTGGTGCTAGCAGAGTATCAAGGCCTGCACTGGTTAAACTCTCTTGAAGATCAGACTGGCCGACCGGCCGGCACGTCAGCCGCTTTTCTAGCCGATCAGCAGTGGCTTGATCCATCGTGATCAGATCACCGTGGATCTTGACATCAGCCAGGTGATTGTCACGAACATCGAAGCCCAGACCAAAGCTACCGACACCATGGAAATAGGTGTCAACATAATAATCTGTTAACCCACTACCGTAAATCCACTGGTGGGTCCCGAGCTTCTTACGGGCCAGGTTCTTAATATCTGCCCACTCAGCAGTTGATAGTCGGCGTGTCTGGATATCAGGGTTGAGCGCTCGAACGTGTTTGAGAATGAGTTTTTGCAGGTCATCACGAGTAAAGCTATCCTGTTTGACGAAAGGCTTCAGGTTAGTGACCCGACTACGGACCGACTTAATCCCCTTGTCCGCCAGCTTGGACTTTGAAGGGGTCAGAACCGCACTGGCCATTGTCGTGTCCACATCAAACATCAAGGTTCCGCCGTAAAGCACCCGGTCCTCGATCTGGGCAAACGCCATCCCCGAGAACTTCTTCCCCTGATAAGTCAGGTCGTTCCGTCCGGTTTGTTTGGCATCAATTCCGACATCGTGCAGGGCTGCAAGAATCGGTTGGATATAATGAGCGAACTTAGGGGTCTTGACCTTCTGGGCCGTGTCAATGTAGACAAAGGTCAGGTCTCCTGGATCAACAAAGACTGCCCCACCACCGGGATTGCGCCGGACCAGACCAATATTATGCTCACGCAGGTACGGGAAGTTCACCTCATGGTAGACGTCCTGGTAATGACCAAGGATCACCACGGGCCCCATCGGATGATAGAAGTACAGTAGCTCCTGCCCCTTAAATTGTGGTGCCTTTTGTAAGTAGACTGACAGGGCCTCTGGAATTACCGGGTCCTTGAAGTAATCTTCATCTTTACTCATGTCGATATAGAGCATTTTATCCACCTTCTTAAGCCAATTATAGGACTTATTTGGTAAAAGTGTTTGAAATACATCAGTGTGATTGACGCTGGACCCACTCAATCAGGTAGCGATCAAGGAGAGCCCGGTAATGCAGCTCGGCGGTGTCCGCCAGCAGCAGCTGCCCCGCCTGATTGAATTGGTAGCCACCCCACATATGCTGAGCAATTGGGCTCATCAGGATAGACTGGACAACCCGTAGCAAGCCAATCGTATGCTGAGCATCGAGGTAGCCAAGGGCCACGACGTCCCGGGGGTCAATGTAATTGAAAATTCGACAGCGGAGGTTCAATGCATTCTTCCGTTGGCGGGGATTTAGTAGCCAATAGAGGTTGGGCCCCTCGTATAACCACGCCCCCGCCACCTGATCAGGATAGCGACAATTAGCAAGGGCAAACTGACCGTTAATCGAGCCGAGGGAGTGTCCGTAGATGTAAAAGGTGGTAGTTGGATTATTTGCCATCAACTGGTTAAGCCAATTGGCAGCGGTCCACATCTCAGCGGGGATGTCCGGCAGCTGGTGGAGGATTGCATCCCCAATTGGCAGGTTGACCCGCAGCCATTCATTTGTCCAGGTGGTCGGATCGCCGTGCCGAATCCCCGAAGAGCCGCGGAGGAGGATGATCTTTTCTTGTGAGCTGTGCTTTATCACCGTTGCCCGAAAGCCGTCAGCGGTATTAGCGACCCGCTCGACCTGGCCAATGACAGTCTGGTCCGGCAGTCGCACCTCCTGGCCGCTTTGCCAATCCCAATATTCGCGTTGTGCCAACTGCACCCGCTGGCGGTCCGTCAAATTAATGCTCACATCAACACCCCCGTTTCTTAAATTATTATCTTTTTTCGGTTCAGGCGCAATCAGTTGTTGGCCATCTGTTCAATAACTATTGTATAATACATACTAATACTTTTAAGGGAGCGTCTTTTATGTTATATGATGCAGCATTAATCCTGGAAGGCGGGGCCTTTCGGGGACAGTATACCGCTGGGGTGGTTGATGCCTTCTTAGCTCACCACATTGAATTTCGCAGTGTGATCGGGGTCTCGGCCGGGTCACTGTGTGGGGCCAACTTTGTCTCTAAGCAGTACGGCCGCCCGGCGATGATCAATATTCACCACCGTCATGACCGCGACTACATCTCACTGACCCACCTTCTTCATCGCAAGAGTATCATCAACCTGGATTACCTATTCGAGGATCACGGCTGGCAATGGCGTAATTTCAACGACCAGGCTTACGAGCGCTCGGCCTCGCACTTCACGGCTGTCGCTACCCGGCTGACCGATGGCAAGGCCGTCACCTTCACCGATCCAGTGGGGGATGAACTGACTCGAGCTCTGAAGGCTTCCTCATCGATGCCGATCATCGCTAAGCCACAACGAACTAGTCAGGGACTATGCATGGATGGCGGGGTCGCTGATTCCATCCCCTACGACATCGCCCAGCAGCAAGGATTCAAGAAGATCGTCATTGTGCGGACCCGGGACATCAACTACCGGAAGAAGCCAACTAGTCGGGCCCTCGCCCAGCTCCTCCACCGCTATTACCCAGAATACCCGACCTTCGTCAAGGCGGCCATCAACCGCCCCGCTGCCTATAATAAGCAGGTTGAGGAAGTCAACCGTCTCACTAAAGAAAAGCAGTTCTTCACTCTCGCCCCTCAGCACCCGGTTAAGGTCAGCCGGATCGAAGGTAATACGAAGAAGTTAGTCGAGCTGTACGAAACAGGGAAGCGGGAAACCAACCATGTCTTGCCACAGTTGATTAAATACCTTGAGAAGTGAGAAATCCAAGCCTTAACAATTCTTTTTGCGATAGTGTTTATCTCTTCATGACTAAATAAAGTACAACATTATTATATAAGGATGTGATTGTCATGCCTATTGCGACTACTCAAAGTGACTTTAGAAAGCACATCAAAGACTACTTGGATCAAGTTAATGAAGACAACCAGACAGTCTTAGTTGCTCGTTCGAATCAAAGAACAGCTGCAATTATTTCCCAAGATCAGTTAAATGCCCTTCTAGACGCTGTAAATGCTAAAGAAGGATCGTTAGACTATGCCATTGCCCGTGATAAATTAATCGATATGCATATTCTTCCGGAAGATCCACTCGTTAAACCTAATGATGATTACTGGAATCAATTTAAGAATAGTGAGGAATAAAAATGTCTTACTACTCTTTTCGACCACGTAAAACTTTCAATAATGATCTATCGCATTTGGGTAAATTAGACTCCTCTATTATTGACGATATTCGCGAAGCAATTGATATTTTGCTTAAAGGTGACCAATTACCTAAGGAATATAAAGATCATGAACTGCAACGGAAGTATTCGGGATACAGAGAATTTCACGTACGAGACACTCCAAAAGGAACACGACCATCTGAAACTAATGATGTCCTTGTAATCTATAAAATTGATCATCAAGATTTAGTACTTGTTGCCGTAAAAGCAGGTACTCACAATTTACTTTTTAGGAATTCATATCATAAAAATAAATAAAGTTCATCGTAAAAGCCGTTCTTGCACTGTGTTGTGGTTGCAAGAACGGCTTTTACACTCAGCCCTTATTGTAAATATCATCAAAGATTAACGGTGGCTCCGTACAGCAGTGTATCGACTTAGTATTAGTGAACTACTCGGCCATAAATGACCGAGCTTCTGGGAACGCGAAGTAGTATTTAGGATGTTGTATCAGTATTCTGAAAACCTAACTTACAGAACTTCGCTCTTTTACCATGGCTAGTCCCTAACCAACGGCTTCTAATCCTTTATGGAGAATATTAACTGCCGCATTAATATCCCGATCGTGATGCGTACCACATTGTGAACAAGTCCATTCACGGACTGCTAAAGGCTTTGGCCCGCTATGATACCCACAGTTGGAACAGACTTGGCTGGTATAGTTGGGCTTGACGGTAATTAGCTTTTTACCGTACCAGGCACATTTATACGCCAGCATGGTCCTAAACTCATACCAGCTGGCATTGGCAATTGCTTTAGCTAAGTGATGATTTCGTTGCAGATTCTTGGCTTTCAAATCTTCAATGACAATCACGTCATACTGCT
>CAMFOZ010000023.1 GCA_945971245.1 uncultured Lactobacillus sp. | reverse complement strand
ATAAAATATATTATCATATTATCGTTCACTTTATTAATATATGATGAACATATTATGCATAATTGCCAATTTTATAATGAATTAATCCTGGATTTAATTATCAACAAGCGGTAAAATTTGTAAGCAATAACAAAATTAATATGAAAAGAGAAATAGCTTTTGGCAATTGAAATATTCGACGCTGTTATCTACCTGCCGATAATCGTCATCTGTATGGTCATCGGACAGATCTACTTTGAGCAATACCTTGCCTCATTCAAGAACCAGCGCTCCGCTAACTTTATCCTAACAATCGTTATCGTCGTTACCTACCTCATTCAGGAGTTCTGTCTATTACAGATCTCTCTTGTTAACATCAGGGACGCCGCCTTTATCATGGTGCTCCCGGTGACCATGCTCTTTCGAAATAGCCACAACAAAACTTGGTGGTGGCTCCTTGCAATCACGCCAATCCTTGCCAATCTTTACGTGGCCTATATTAAGCTCAGTTCATTCAACGATTGGGGGATCTGGATTGCCCAATCTGCTATCTTCTTCCTTGTTTGCCTTGGCCTAATCAATAAAAAACATCTTTCACTTCGTATCCGCTATACCATGGCAATCGCCGGACTGGGCATTGTTGAATTACTCTACCTGACGTTGTTAAACCAATTCCGTCCGGCCAGTATCATAGCGTCCACCGCTGGTCTAGGAGTCTTCCTCATTCTGGAAGGGCAGCGTTACGCAGTTGAAATGAAAAAAGACCAAAAGCTTAAACTGCTGCAAAACGAGAGTGAACGTGACGACCTGACTGGCCTCCTCAATTACCGGGCCCTTAGCCAAGAGATCGAAAATCTGACAAAGCGCAAAGAAATTCATAACATTGTCATCGGTGGTCTAGATATCGATCACTTCAAGGCAATCAATGATCGCTACGGTCACTTTGTAGGGAATGAAGTCCTGAACCGTTTCTCCACTACTTTGCGTGACCGCATCCATTCAGAATTCCCGAACCACGGTTACGTCTACCGCTTCGGGGGGGAGGAATTTTCCATCGTAGTCACCAATCACTCGATCAGTGAAGTTCACGCTGTCCTTCAATCAGTTGAGCATCAATTTGTGCAACATCCGATCGTCACCACCGAAGGAGACCACATCAGCCTCAGTTTCTCTGCTGGATTAACTAATCATTTGAACGGTGAAGTGCTCGATAACACCTTGAAGAGAGCCGATAGAATGTTGTATAGTGTAAAAAATAACGGTCGTGGTTGGATCATTACTGATCACCATCATAAATTAGAGGCAGTAGAATAATCGCAAACTATATGGGAGTAAGAATAAGGAAATTGAATAATCAAAGTTCGTCTAATCTTGTAAAACTTCACAATATTTTTCAGCCGATTCTACAGGTTGATCATCAAATGAACGCAACAATTGACGCATATGAGATGCTGATGCGGGACGCCAAGGGAGCGTTCCCCGGAATGCAGTTCTTACACAGCCTGAGTACCCAAGCCGGGAACGATCAATGGATTGATATCAGCCAACAAGCACTGGATCAAGTCCTTGCCGATCACCCCAAACGAAAGATCTACATCAACCTTGAGCCATGCCAGATGGAGTTTAGCAACGTCTGGGCTTTTCTCGACACCATCTATCAGCGTTATCATAACCAGGTAGCCATCGAAATTACTGAAAGACGGGAGACCATTCATAGTCTCGATTATCTTGATGATGAGATCCACCGGCTAAAAGATATGGGCTACGAATTGGCAATCGATGATGTCTGTGCCGGTAGTAATAGTTACGCTTTCATCGTTCGCCAGCTCAGTGTCATCCACCGGATTAAACTATCCCTTTTGATCTTCCGTAACGAGGACCAGGAAACCCGGCGTAACTTCGTCAATGCCTGGCAAACATTTGCCCTCCACCACCACCTTGACTTTGTCATCGAGGGCATTGCCAACCGCGAACTTGCCCAAAAATTTGCCGGTAACCCCATGGTGCTCCAGCAGGGCTTTTATTGGGGAAAGGGTTCTGCTAACATCTAGAAAAGTACTGGAACTATAAATGCCTCACTACCATTCAAAATTAAGAATGATAGTGAGGCATTTATAGTTTAAATTACGGTTAGCGAGCAGTGACCCAACCGATCTCAGCGGTTGCACAAACCTGGTCGCCCACCAGGAGAGTATGCCTGCTGGCAAGGCCATCGTCGTTTTTCACTAGCTGATACTGACTGGTAACCGTGGTATTCTCGCGAACCTCGTGTTGGTACTTAATCACGAGCCGCACGGGACGGTGGGTCCGCAGGAACTCCCCGCCCAGCGGATCCAGCAGCCAGTCCAGGTAACGGGCATTGTTAACGTGATGGTTGACGTCAATATCAAAGTAACGGACCTGGTACTTCTTGCTGGCCGGATCAGCAGTGGTCAAGCCTGCTGGACTTGCAAGCCGCGGTAGCCGTTTCTGTACCGGTGAGCCAAAGGGTTCAATCAACTGCTTGGGAATCGACATCAGCCGTCGCTTTTCCAGGTTCATGAACACAAAGGTGGCCCGCAGGTGAAGGTAGCGTTTCTCATGGCTGGCATCCGTCATCCAAAATTCACGCAGGGCAAAGAAGCGGTTGTACGCCAGGGCCCGGGTTCCAAGAATGACCTGGTCCCCAAAAGTAGGCTGGTCAGCTGCTACTTCACCATCATATTCGGTAATTACCCATGCGCCGCCGGTCTGCTGGATCGTTGCCGTATCCATCCCCAGTGCGATGCAGTGGGCATCTGATACCATCGTCATCATACTCAGCATCTTACTCATGGTTGGGTGGCCAGTGTCGTCACATTCATAATAGGTCAGCTGGTGTGGCATCTCGTATGTCTGTTTTTCTTGCTTGAGCTCCATCCGCTACCTCCTATAGGTTGTGGTACTGTTTGTACAGGTCTTGACGCTTGACGTGGTTACGCTTGGCTACCAGCTTGATCGCCGCGTTTGTTGAAAGGCCCTCAACGATCTCACGGTCTACCTGTTCGGTCAGGGAAAGATTCTGCGTGTCATCAGGCTCTTCGGCCGCCGGGTCAGGGTTCCCGGCTACCAGGACGACAAATTCACCCCGGGCCTGGTGTTCATCAAACCAGTTCCGCAGCTCACCTAGGGTCCCCCGGCTAAATTCTTCGTAACGCTTCGTCAGCTCCCGGGCTAGAACGGCAGGACGGTCATCACCAAAGACCTCAGCCATCGTCGCCAGGGTCTTCTTCAGCCGGTGCGGGGCCTCGTAGAAGATCATCGTCTCTGGTCGGTTCTGTAACTCTTCCAGAGCGGTTACCTGCTGCTGGTGCTTGCGTTCTAGAAAGCCAAAGAAGTAAAAGGGCTGGGGAACAAGCCCCGAGGCAATTAGGGCCGTCAAACCAGCATTGGCACCAGGCAGGGGAATCACTGGAATACCGGCCTGAACCGCGGCGGCAACCAGTTCCTTGCCTGGATCGGAAATGGACGGCATCCCGGCGTCACTACACTGGGCAATGTCCATTCCCGCCTGCAGCTTTTCTAACAACTCGGGAATCCGTTGCTCGGTATTGTGCTCGTGAAAGCTAATCTGCCGGGTATCAATCTCAAAATGGTTCAGGAGCTGCTGGGTGTGCCGGGTATCCTCCGCCGCAATTAGGTCAACATCCCGCAGCGTCTTAATCGCCCGAAAGGTCATGTCGTCGAGGTTGCCAATCGGGGTCGGTACCAGGTAGAGGTGACCACTTTCTTGATTATTAAAACTACTAATCTGTTGCATCTCTTCACCTACTTTGCTTTGTCCGGATCATGGCCGAAGATGACGTCGGTACAGAAGGCACAGGACTCGCCCGGTGCCAACCGCTTGCCGAAATACTCGCTGCAGACGTGGAACCCCTGTTGGTAAAGCTCCTTGAGGTTCTGCCGGGAGCCAGAGAGCTTGGATTCGCCATGCTGATCCTTCATCTTCTTGATCACCCGCCGCAAGTGGTCGTTTTCAATGGACAGTTCCGCGTTCTGTTCCAGTAGCTCCGTAACCTGGGCCTGCAGCTGTTCCATGCTGTCGACCAGGTCGTGGGTCTGCCTCGTTACCTGGGCAAAGCGATCATAAATATTCTCGTTTGCTTGTTTTTCACTCATTATTTTGCCCCCACTGCACGTAATGTCTGCACAATTCGAATGGTCAGCTGCTCAACAATGTTTTGAAAATTAATGTTTTGCCCCAGCATGTGCCGGATTTCTAGTGTCAACTGGCTGACCGCCAATAACTGTTGCATCGAGTACTGACCGGCCAGGGCCTGCATCTGCCCTTGTTCGTTAATAAAGTGCAGGCGTTCGGGATCCGTGACCCCGTTGGCCACCAGGAGAGCATCTCGCCAGATCAGCGTAATCAGGTCGAGCAGAACCTGCTGTTTTTCCCGGTCACCAGCCAGTCTAACCAGCTTAGTCTGGACCTCGACAAAGGCCAACATCTGCCCCTGACTGACGTTATTGAACCATTGGCAGACGCCCGTAATGGCCTGCTTGAACCAGTCATCACTGCACCACGCCTGGACCTCTTGAACAGAATCGGTCAGGCCCACCGCAACGGTGCTCAGACCTTTAGGAATTTCCAATTGCGCCAGCTGCTCCAACAATTTTTCCCGGTTGAGCGGCTGCATCTCAATGACCTGCGTCCGCGATCGAATCGTTGGCAGAACCGCGCTCTTGTTCGTGGTCAGCATCAGAATGTAGACCCCGGGACCCGGCTCTTCGATAAACTTCAGTAGGCTATTTGCAGCCCCCGTAGTCATCTTATCGGCATCCTGGATAATGAAGAACTTCTGGCTACCTTCCATGGCACTCTTGGTAAACTCGGCCTTCAGGTGGCGAATCTCGTCGACCTTGATCTGCCGCCCCTGAGCAGACGCCGTCACAATATCGGGGTGGTTGCCAGACAGAATCCGTTGGCACTCCGCACAGGTCAGGTCTGGTTCCCCATTCTGTGGATGCAAGCAGAAGAGCCGCAGGGCCAGCCACCGGGCAATCTCCAGCTTACCGGAGCCGGTGGGACCGACGAGGAGGTAGGCGTGGGCCAGTTCATGGTTGTTCAGAATGCGCTTAAGCCGATCAATAATCTGTGGCTGAAGCTCCTCAGCCCGTTCTCGTGCTTCTTCTGCCAAATCAATCCCCCACTTACTTAGAACTTAATAAAGTCGTCAACCGGCAGAACAAAGACTGTCGCCCCGCCGACCTTGACGTTAACTGGAAAGGCTGAGCCGCCCTCAACATCCATGTGCATCTGCGAAGTAATGTACTGTTCACGTGACTTAGCATTCTTCTTGATAACATCTAAGACATCCTGAACCCGTTCATCCTGGATCCCGATCAGGAAGGTCGCATTTCCTTCGCGCAGGAATCCTCCGGTAGTGGAGAGCTGGGTCACCTGAATATTGGCAGCAGTGAATGCCTTCCGCAGGCGGCTGCTATCCTTTGCTTGAACAATGGCCACAATCATCTTCATTATAATCACCTCTGCAATTAGTTAAATAGTTCTGGGTAGCGGGCGTTGATCACCTTTTTCACGTCAGCAACCACCTGATCAAGGGGTTGGCTAGCATCGACCAGCTTGATCCGGTCTGGATTAGCCTCCTGCAGGCGCAGGAAGGAGTGGCGAACCAGGTGGTGGAAGGCCAGCTTCTCCTTGTCCAGTCGGTTGACCTGGTCAGAACGGTGTTCGGCAATCCGGCGCAGACCGACTTCGGATGGGACGTCCAGATAAACCGTCAGTTCTGGCAGGAGGCCGTCAATGGCGAACTGATTCAGTTGCCAGATCTCCTTCTCTCCCAGGTGACGCCCTGCCCCCTGGTAAGCAATTGAGCTGTCAACGTAGCGGTCACACAGAATTACCTTGTCATCCCGCAATGCCGGAAGAATTTCGGAAACAATGTGCTGACGACGGGCGGCCGCAAACAAGAGGGCCTCCGTTCGCGCATCCATGTCAGTATTTTCTGAATTAAAGAGGACCTGTCGGATCTGCTCTGAGATATGGTTACCACCAGGCTCACGAGTATACATCACCCGATCCGCCCCTAGCTGTTCATCTAGAGCTGCCTTGATCTGGCGAATCACACTTGTCTTCCCGGCGCCATCGGGTCCCTCAAAAGAGATAAACTTTCCACTCATTCTTCGTGTCCTTTCTATCGGCTAACAATCCCCTGGTTAAGCTGACCATGAACGTGGTAGCGGCGCGCAATCCGGTACAGATACAGGTACTTCTGCTCCTGCAAATGGGCCCGATCCTGCAGTTCACTGCTGACGTTGGCCTCATAGACCGCCCGTTCAGTCTCCTTAGCGTGGTCCCAGCTTGCCTTGGTTTCGTAGATTGTCGCCAAAAGCCGCTGATTCCGCTTCTTCTCTATCTCGTGTTTTGGCTGACGTCTAAATAGCATTTTCTACATCTCCGTTCGTCCTTGAACCGCCTTAAACAGGGTCATCTCATCAGCGTAGTCGATATCCGCACCCACTGACAGACCGTGAGCCAGCCGGGTAACCTTGATGCCCGCTGGCTTGATTAGCTTGGCAAGGTAGCCAGCCGTCAGCTCACCATCTGAGGAAGCGTTGGTGGCAATGATAACTTCCTTAACCTCATCACTCTTCTGCAGGCGCTTCAGGAGGCTGGTGATATTGATATCCTCCGGGCCAGTCCCGGCAACGGGTGAAATAACCCCCTGCAAGACATGGTAGAGGCCATGGTATTCATGCATCCGTTCCATCGCCATAATGTCTTGGGACTGTTCAACCACCAGGATCTTAGAACGATCACGGGTCTTATCCCGGCAGATTGGACATGGATCATCCTCCGTGATGTTGCCACAGATACTGCAGCTATGGAGATCACGCTTAGCCGACAGTAAGGACTTGGCAAAATTGGTTACGTCATCCGCTTCCATCCCAAGCGTGTAAAAGGCTAATCGCGTCGCCGTCTTCTGACCAATTCCCGGCAGTTTGGTGTAGCTTTCAATCAGCTTGGCAAGTGGTTCTGGGTACTGCATTGATTACATCATCCCCCGGGTGTACTTACCGAGGGTCTGTTGCGTTGCTTCATTAACCTTAGTCATTCCATCGTTGATTGCGGCAACGACCAGGTCTTGGAGCATATCAACATCATCGGGATCAACGGCTTCCTTGTTGATCTTTAAGTCGACCAACTTGTTGTCACCAGTAAAGGTAGCCGTCACCATGTCATCAGGGGCCTTACCGATAAATTCCTGCTTGGCAAGTTCTCCGTGCTCAGCCATCATTTTCTTCTGCATTGCCTTAGCTTGCTTCATCATTTGTTGCATATTCATTCCACGCATCATTTTTCTATCCATCCTTTACGTTTAATTATCTTCTATTTTAACAATATCATCGCCAAAAAGCTGCTTAGCTGCCGTAACGGGATCCTGACCGCCAGTTGTCGATTGGCCGCCTGGCTGGGGACTCATTCCACCTTCATCATCCTCAACCGGGGGCTCCTCCGGCAGCGGTGGTTCCTCTACTGGAGCCGGTGCGGCTGGTGCTGACTGACGCTGCGACGCTGGGGCCGTTGATTTAGGACGCGGCTGCGCAGTCTGCTGGTTCGGTGCCGGCTGTGACTGCTGGTGGTGAGCCGCTGGTCTACGATGGTCGAGGCCGTGCTCCTTAATGTAGTTCTTCCTAATCTGCGGCCACTTATCTTGAGGAACAAAGACCACCTTGTATTCGCTCCCCATCAGTTGCTGCAAAGCACTCTCCATTGCCGTGATCAGGTTATCGTCTGTTGTGGCTTCCTGAAAGAGGAAGGCATAGTTAAAGGCGACAATCACGCCAGTCGCACTGGCCGCCACCGGCTTGGAGACGTGGAGTAGGGACCGCTGCGGAACGGTCAAGTGGTTAAGCATATCTTCCCACAGGTTCTGGATATTGACCAGATCTTTTCTGGTGGCCGCCCCGAGAACCGGATTGATTTGGCTCAGGTTAACCTGAACGTTCCGTTGTTTGACCCGCGGTTGCGCTGGCTTCTTGGCTGGCCCCGCCCCAGTTGCCCGGAGCTGTTGAACCGTCTGCTGGAGTTGCTGGATCTCCTGTTGGAGCTGCTTAATCGTGGCGTTAGCTGCCAAGTTAGACTGTGGCTGGGCCGGTGCCTGCTGTGGTGCTGGGGCCGCCGGTGCAGCTGCCCCGTCCTTGATCTGGCAAAGCTTGACCGTCAGGACTTCCAGGTAGACATCCGGGTGAGTCGTAAACCGCATCTCTTCTTGAATGTCATTGAGCTCGTCAATCATCTGGTAGAGCCCCGCGGCCGATACTGCTGTACTGAGCTCCTTAAAGTCCTCATCCTTGAGGCCGGTGGCCGCCACACTGATCAGGTCCGGGGATTCTTGATAGAGAAGGACATCCCGGATAAAGGAGATCAGGTCTTCAATAAAACGTTGACCATCCTTTCCTTCGCCCAAGATATCCTTCATTGTATCAAGGGCCTTGGCACTTTCATGGTGGGCCAGCTCCAAGAAGTACTTCTTGAGCAGCTGCTTGGTTACACTGCCGGTCACCAGTAGGGCATCGTCGAGCTTAACCTCATTGTCGCTAAAGGAAAGGACCTGGTCCAGGATACTCAGAGCATCCCGCATCCCCCCTTCAGCAGCGTTGGCGATTACCCACAGGGCCTTGTCCTCGTAGTCCACCTTCTTCTGATCCAAAATGTACTTCATGCGGTCGAAGGCATCCTGGGCACTGATCCGACGAAAATCAAAGCGCTGAACCCGCGAGATGATCGTCAGGGGAATCTTGTGCGGTTCGGTCGTCGCCAGGATGAAGATGACGTTTGCCGGTGGCTCTTCCAAGGTCTTCAACAGCGCGTTGAAGGCCCCGGTAGAGAGCATGTGAACTTCGTCGATGATGTAGACCTTGTAATCGGCCTGGGTCGGCGCATACTTGGCCTTATCCCGAATATCCCTGATCTCTTCGACCCCGTTGTTGGAGGCCGCATCGATTTCAATCACATCGTTAAGCTGTCCCTTGGTAATCGCTTGACAGATCTCACACTGATTGCAGGGTTCACCATCCTTAGAATGATGACAGTTGACCGCCTTCGCAAAAATTTTAGCGGCGGAAGTCTTCCCCGTTCCCCGGGGACCTGCAAAGAGGTAGGCGTGACTGATCTGATTAGTGATAATTGCGTTCTTTAAGGTCTGGGTAACAATCTGTTGGCCGACCAGCTCGTCAAAGCGCTGGGGCCGCCAAACCCGGTATAAAGCCTGATAACTCACGCTAACCTTCCTTTCTGATAACAAAGTGCTAGTAAATATTATACAAGTTTTCCCCGGCAATTTGTTACCAATCTGTTTGGCAATTCAATAAATTAAAGAGGCCCACAGCAAGAGAATCTCGCTATGGACCTTGAGTTGATTATCAATAAAACTTAGAGCACAAGCTGCTTCATACTTAGTGCTGCTTCCTTCCGGACCTGACACGGTTCGTAAGTGCAACCTTGCTCTAAGGCCTTACGGCAATATTTATAGTACACTACTTCGCCGCGAAATGCTAGCCCTTTGCCCGACGTTTTTTACGTGCCAGCTTTTTCTTGCGGCGAATCTCGCGGAAGAAGTCCTTCAGCATCTGACTACACTCCGCTCCCAACAGGCCACTTTCGACATTGACCTGATGGTTCAGTCGCTGATCATTTAATAAATGATAAAGGCTATCTACCGCGCCCGCCTTGGGGTCCTTGGCACCGTAGTAAACATTCTTGATCCGGGCATTGACGATCGCCCCGCTGCACATGATGCACGGTTCCAGGGTAACGTAGAGGTCACAATTTTCCAAGCGCCAGCTCCCCAGGTTGGTGCATGCCTCCATAATCGCCAGCATCTCTGCGTGGTAGGTCACGTCCTGGAACTTCTCCCGCATATTGTGTCCCCGGCCGATGATCTGCCCATCATGAACCACCACGGCGCCAATCGGGACCTCCCCCATGATCTCTGCTTGGTGGGCTTCCGCGATGGCCGCCCGCATGTATTTCTCGTGAATTTCTTCGTCTGTCATAAAATTTCTCCAATAGATTAAAACACTTTTCGCTACTTCCAGTGTATAATAATTAGTTGAGTCTTATCCAGTGATCAACTGATCACCAAAAAGTTTCACAAAGTTAATTCCCGTCATCATTGCCATATATCGTGTTTCACTAATTCACATGACACAATATATGGTATTTTTGATTGATTTTTCCATATTTCCCACTATACTAGAAAACATCAATAAGCGATAAATTGAGTAAGGGGAAATTAGTATGGTAACTGTCTTTTCCAAAAATAACTGCATCCAATGCAAGATGACGAAGAAGTTCTTAACGCAACACAAGATTGACTTTGTCGAGCACAACATCGATGAACAGCCAGAATACGTCGCCAAGCTGAAGGCCGAGGGCTTTATGGCCACGCCAGTTGTCAAGCTTCCTAACGGTAACGCATTTTCTGGCTTCCGTCCAGATCGTCTTCAACAATTAGCATAGTCGTTGAAAGCTACTAACCAGCCAGGTAGAAAAGTGAGTTTAGCCACCTTCTCCCTGGCTTATTTATTGTCACCATCAGCAATTAGAAAGTGAGCACATCAACATGGCATTATCTGACATTGACCTGACAAAGGTTCGTTATTTCGACCTTAATAACGAGGTTAACATCCCCCGCAACGGGCAGATCCAACTCGATAAGGACAAAGAAGCCTTAGCAGACTTCATCGAGCACAACGTTAAGCCCAATACCAAGCACTTTTCTTCATTAGAAGAGCGCTTCACCTGGCTGGAAGACCATGACTACATTGAACGAGGCTTCATGGACAAGTACAGTCTGGCCTTCATTGAGAAGTTGTACGACTACCTCAAGGCCCAGGACTTCCACTTCCACTCCTTCATGGCCGCCTACAAGTTCTATGCCCAGTACGCCCTGCGGACCAACGATAAGGAGTACTACCTGGAAAACTACATTGACCGGGTCGCAATGAACGCCCTCTACCTCGCTGACGGCGACCAAGACCTAGCCATGGACCTCGCTGACGAGATTATTCACCAGCGTTACCAACCAGCAACACCAACCTTTTTAAACGTAGGACGGAAACGCCGGGGGGAATTCATCTCCTGCTTCGCTATCCAGACAACTGACGATATGAATACCATCGGCCGGACGATCAACTCCGCCCTCCAGCTCTCCAAGATCGGTGGTGGGGTCGGCATTAACCTTTCCAACCTCCGGGAAGCCGGGGCCCCGATCAAGAAGATCAAGGGCGCTGCCAGTGGGGTGGTTCCCGTGATGAAGCTCCTCGAAGACAGCTTCTCCTACTCTAATCAGCTGGGCCAGCGGCAAGGGGCCGGCGTGGTCTACCTGAGTGTCTTCCACCCCGACATCATCGAATTCCTGGGTGCCAAGAAGGAAAACGCCGACGAAAAGATTCGGCTGAAGACCCTTTCCCTAGGGGTCACCGTTCCGGACAAGTTCTATGAACTGGTTGAAGCTAACAAGGATATGTACCTCTTCAGTCCCTACGACGTTGAACGGGTCTATGGTATGCCATTCTCCTACGTGGACATCACGAAAGAACACGACAACATGGTCGCCAACGACGAGATCCACAAGAAGAAGGTCAACGCCCGTGATCTGGAGGACGAAATCAGTAAGCTCCAGCAGGAATCCGGCTACCCATACATCATCAACATTGATACCGTCAACCGGGCCAACCCAATTGACGGTAAGATCGTCATGAGTAACCTCTGCTCCGAAATTGCCCAAGTTCAGGTTCCATCCCGGGTCAACGACGACCAGACATACACCAAGCTGGGGCAAGACATCAGTTGTAACCTTGGTTCAACCAACATTGCTAACATGATGGACAGCCCAGACTTTGGCCGGTCCGTCCGGGCAATGGTACGGGGCTTGACCCGGATCAGTGATGTCGAACAGATCGATACCGTCCCAACTATTAAGCACGGTAACGATCTCACCCACTCCATCGGGCTGGGGGCCATGGGGCTACACGGCTACCTGGCTAAGAACCACATCCAATACGGCAGTCCGGTGGCCATCGAATTTACCGGTGTCTACTTCATGCTGCTGAACTACTGGTCCCTGGTTACCTCCAACGAGATCGCCAAGGAACGGGGGAAGTCCTTCCATGACTTCGCTAAGAGTGCCTACGCCGATGGTTCCTACTTCGACAAATACGTCAACAAGGACTGGCGGCCGCAATCCGACGTCGTCAAGGAACTCTTTGACGGGATCTTCATCCCTGGTCCGGACGACTGGAAGAAACTCCGCGACCGCGTTATGCAGGATGGCCTCTACAACGCCTACCGTCTAGCTGTGGCGCCAAACGGTTCGACGGCCTACATCAATGATTCAACGGCCAGCCTGACCCCAATCGTCAACCGGATTGAGGAACGCCAGGAAAAGATGATCGGGAAGATCTACTATCCAGCACCATACCTGTCTAACGACACCATGCCATACTACAAGTCCGCCTACGACATGGACATGCGGAAGGTTATCGATACGTACGCCGCCGCTCAACAGCACGTTGACCAATCCATGTCCCTGACCCTCTTCATGCGGTCCACCATTCCGGATGGGCTCTACGATTGGAAGGCCGGCCGGACCAATAAGATGACGACCCGGGACCTCAACCTCCTGCGGCACTATGCCTACAAGAAGGGAATCAAGTCGATCTACTACATCCGGACCTTCACTGACGATAACGATGAAATTGGTGCTAACCAGTGTGAAAGCTGCGTCATTTGATTTGGTACTAGGCACCTGCTAAACTTAAGAACGCTAATACGATAGATACTTGTTTAATTATGATAAAGGAGTCGCACTAATGAAGCTTGAAGAAAAATTTAAGCCACTAGAGAGTTACAAGGCGATCAACTGGAACGAGGTTTCCGACATGATCGATAAGGCGACCTGGGAAAAGCTGACCGAGCAATTCTGGTTGGATACCCGGATCCCCGTTTCCAATGACCTTGACGATTGGCGGGAACTCGACGATGACCACCGTTGGACCGTTGGCCACGTTTTTGGGGGCTTAACCCTTCTGGACACTGTTCAATCTGAGGCGGGGCTGACCGCCCTGAAGCAAGATGTTAAGACCCAGCACGAGACCGCCGTCTTAAACAACATCCAGTTCATGGAATCCGTCCACGCCAAGAGTTACTCCACCATTTTCTCTACCTTGAACACCCCTGATGAAATCGAGGAAATCTTCCAGTGGTCAGATTCTGAGGAGTACCTGCAAAACAAGGCGACGCGGATTGCCAACATGTACCTCGATCCTGAAGAAGACCCCCTGAAGAAGAAGGTCGCCAACGTCTTTTTGGAAACCTTCCTCTTCTACTCCGGCTTCTACACCCCACTCTACTACCTGGGTCATAACAAGCTGAATAACGTCGCCGAGATCATCAAGCTGATCCTTCGTGACGAATCCGTTCACGGGACTTACATCGGCTACAAGTTCCAGGTAGGCATGCATGATCGGACCGAGAAGCAACAGCAGGATATGAAGGACTGGATGTACAACTTCCTCTACGACCTCTACAGCAACGAGGAAGACTACACCCACATCCTCTATGACCAGGTTGGTTGGACGAATGATGTTTTGACCTTCATCCGTTACAACGCCAACAAGGCCCTGATGAACCTTGGTCAGGATCCGCTCTTCCCTGATACCGCCGCTGACGTTAACCCGGTAGTCATGAACGGAATCTCAACTTCAACTTCTAACCACGACTTCTTCAGTCAGGTCGGTAATGGTTACCGGCTCGGTGAAGTAGAAGCGATGAGTGATGACGACTACAACATCAAGGATCCTAACGCCGGCAAAGATAAGAATTCACGTGAATAACTAGACGAGCCCCGCCAACTGGTTACCCAGCTGACGGGGCTTTTTTTGTATATAGCTATGTGAAACTTAATTCAAACAATGAATGAACCGAATTTTATACAATCGGCAGGTTCAAAAATTATACCAATATTTTTATTAATTGGCCGCGCCTTTACGGGATAATAATGTAAGCGAATTCACCAGTATAACCATTGTTCAGGCTATCACAAAGTGCTTGATTTTCTCAAAGGCATATATTACTATTAATCATGTTCAAAACATAACAAACTTATTAAAAATCAAAGGAGCAATTTGTTATGGCTAATCAAAAGAAGCAAACTACTGAATCAAAAGAAACCAAGCAGCAACAAGCTCAAGCCATGGTCGATGACCTGATGAAGAAGAGCTTGGATGCCTTTGAAAAATTAAGATATTATTCACAAGAACAAGTTGATAAGATCTGTCAGGCAATGGCCCTGGCTGCCGAAGAACACCACATGGACTTAGCCGTTGACGCCGCTAAGGAAACTGGCCGTGGGGTTGCCGAAGATAAGGCTATCAAGAACATCTACGCCAGTGAATACATCTGGAACAACATCCGTCATGACAAGACGGTTGGCATCATCGAAGACAACGATGAAGATCAAACCATCACCATCGCGGACCCACTGGGTGTTATCGCCGGAATCGTTCCCGTTACTAACCCAACGTCCACCACGATCTTCAAGTCCATCATCTCTGCTAAGACGCGGAACACGATCATCTTCTCCTTCCACCCACAAGCCCTGCAATCTTCCATCAAGACTGCTAAGATTTTGCAGGAAGCTGCTGAAAAGGCCGGTGCTCCAAAGAACATGATCCAATGGATTCCACAATGCAGCATCGAAGCAACGACGGCCCTGATCCAAAATCCTAACACCGCTACTATCCTGGCAACTGGTGGTCCCGCCATGGTTAAAGCCGCTTACAGTTCTGGTAACCCAGCATTAGGGGTTGGTCCTGGTAACGGTCCAGCCTACATCGAAAAGTCTGCTAACATTGCTCGTTCTATCTACGACATCGTGCTTTCCAAGACCTTCGATAACGGAATGATCTGTGCATCCGAAAACTCCGTCGTGGTTGACGACGAAATCTACGACCAAGTTAAGGAAGAATTCAAGAAGTGGAACTGCTACTTCATCAAGCCAAACGAAATCAAGACCTTCACCGATGGCTTTATCGACCCTGACCGTCACCAGGTCCGGGGACCAATTGCCGGTCGTTCTGCTAACGCCATTGCTGAAATGTGTGGCCTGAAGAACGTACCAGCTAACACGAAGGTTCTGATCGCTGAATACGACGGTGTCGGTGACAAGTACCCACTCTCCGCCGAAAAGCTTTCCCCAGTACTGACCATGTACCGGGCAACTTCACGCGAAAACGCCTTTGATATCTGCCGTCAACTCCTGCACTACGGTGGTGAAGGTCATACGGCTGCTATCCACACCCTGGATGAAGACTTGGCTACCAAGTACGGTCTGGAAATGCGGGCATCCCGGATTATCGTTAACTCACCATCTGGTATTGGTGGGATCGGTAACATCTACAACAACATGACACCTTCCCTGACCCTGGGAACTGGTTCCTACGGTGGTAACTCTGTTTCCCACAACGTTACTGACTGGGATCTGCTGAACATCAAGGTCATCGCTAAGCGGCGTGAAAACCGCCAATGGGTCAAGATTCCCCCAAAAGTATACTTTCAACGGAACTCACTAAAAGAATTGCGGGATATCCCAAACATTGAACGGGCCTTCATCGTTACCGGCCCAGGGATGAGCAAGCGGGGTTACGTTCAACGGGTAATCGACCAACTGCGGCTTCGTCAAAACCGGACTGCTTACCTGGTCTTCGATGATGTTGAAGAAGACCCATCAACGAACACCGTTGAAAAGGGTGTCGCAATGATGAACGACTTCAAGCCGGACACCATCATCGCCCTCGGTGGTGGTTCACCAATGGACGCTGCCAAAGCAATGTGGATGTTCTATGAGCACCCAGAAACTTCCTGGTACGGCGTAATGCAGAAGTACCTTGATATCCGGAAGCGTGCTTACCAAATCAAGAAGCCAGTTAAGGCCCAAATGATTGGGATTCCGACCACTTCTGGTACTGGTTCTGAAGTAACGCCATTCGCCGTTATCACCGACTCCAAGACCCACGTTAAGTACCCACTGGCTGACTACGCCCTAACGCCAAATATTGCGATCGTTGACTCCCAATTCGTCGAAACGGTCCCAGCTAAGACCACGGCTTACACTGGTCTGGACGTTATCTGCCACGCCACTGAATCATACGTTTCCGTAATGGCCACCGACTACACCCGTGGTTGGTCAATGCAAACCGTTAAGGGGGCCATGGAATACCTGCCAAAGTCTGTTCGCGGTGACAAGCTTGCTCGGCGGAAGATGCACGACTTCTCCACAATGGCCGGAATGGCATTCGGTCAAGCCTTCCTGGGAATTACCCACTCACTGGCCCACAAGATGGGTGGTGCGTTCGGTCTTCCTCACGGTCTGCTGATCGCCATCGCAATGCCACAGGTAATCCGCTTCAACGCTAAGCGGCCACAAAAGCTTGCCCTCTGGCCTCACTACGAGACTTACCACGCAACCAAGGACTACGCCGACCTGGCACGGTTCATTGGCCTGCAGGGTAACTCAGACGAAGAACTGGCTGAAGCTTACGCTAAGAAGTTCATCGAAATTGCTCACGAATGTGGGGTTAAGTTAAGTCTGAAGGACAACGGGGTTACCCGGGAAGAATTCGACAAGGTTGTTGACGAACTCGCCGTCCTGGCTTACGAAGATCAATGTACAACGACCAACCCGGTTGAACCACTGGTTAGCCAACTCAAGGAACTCCTTGAACGTTGCTACGACGGTACCGGTGTTGAAGACAAGTAATGACAATTCAATTTGATTAGCTAAGAGCGCCACCTGACAGTCGTCAGGCGGCGTTTTTAGTTGTTTTAAGAATTTCCCAAGGCCGTCTTCCCCTCGTCATGTTAGCCTCCCGGATCTGGTAAAATTGAGGTAAATACCAATAAAGGAGGCCTTTATGCTTAGAGAATTTAAGGAATTTATTGCCCGCGGCAACGTAATGGACATGGCCGTCGGGATCATCGTCGGGTCCGCATTCACCACCATCGTCAA
This sequence comes from uncultured Lactobacillus sp., assembly GCA_945971245.1. Classification (GTDB taxonomy): domain Bacteria; phylum Bacillota; class Bacilli; order Lactobacillales; family Lactobacillaceae; genus Limosilactobacillus. The sequence goes on along the minus strand of CAMFOZ010000023.1, from coordinate 2,315 downwards.
GGACCTGGTCGCCTACCTGATTAACCCCCTGATCGGGCTCTTCATCGGGAAGATCGACTTGTCCAACATCGTCTTTACCGTCGGGGCGGCCCAGTTCAAAGTCGGGGCGTTTCTGAACGCTGTGATCAACTTCCTGATCATCGCCTTCGTCGTCTTCCTCCTGGTCAAGGGGGTGAACCACTTCCGGGGCAAGAAAGAGGAAGAGCCAGAAGAGGCACCGAGTGCCGAGGTGCAGTACCTCAAGGAGATTGCTGAAACCCTGAAACAGCAAGCCTCCTCTACGGCTGTTAAAAATACCGAAGAGCCAAAAGGCCACTAACTAAATAAAGCAGGTACCCCGCTAGGTACCTGCTTTATTTAGTTATCATACTCGTTATCACCGGACTGGGTGATCAGCTCCAGGGTGTTATTAGCGGACATATTATCCTCAACCGTATCTTGATCCCGGTCATGATCGTTGACCGCATTGTCCCCGCTCGTGGTCTGCAGCCGGTAGCCACCAATTCCGGCGGCGTGGACCTCGTTATCACCGGAATCATTGTTAACCCGGTAGTAACCACTGACCCGCAGCTGGTGGGCCGTGAAATCGCCAGAGTTCAGTTCAGCCTGGCCACCATTTAGCGTCAGGTTAGTCAGGTCGACGTCCCCACTGGCCACATCAATTTTGGTATCAGCCAGGTCGACCCCGTCAATATCGAGGTCGCCACTGTCCATCTTAATCGTGCCCCCGCTGATCTGGGCATCACGGGGCAGGGTAATCGTCAGCTGGTCATCAAAGCCGTTGATATTGAAAAAGAAGCCCCGGTTATTAGCGGGTTGTTTGATTACCAGGGTCTGTCCCTTCTTCACCACCAGTGGCTTGTTCTTGGTCAGACCGTGGTAGCTCACCCGGAAGGTGGCCCCACGTTTGATCCGCACATTAGCCGTCGTCACGTCCAGGTTAACCTTATCAAAGCGGCGGTTGGTCAATTGCCAGCTTGCCTGCCGTTGCACCCGCGGCCGGCCGTTGTGAAAATCGACATCGCGATCCCCGTGGTTCAGGTAGCCGACCATGAGGGCTACCAGGCCGACTATTAAGACCAGCCAGCCACTCTTAAACATTCGTTTCATCATCAGGCCGCCTCCCTTCTGGACTGAATCTTCTGGTAAACAAATTTAGCAAAGTTAGCAATCGCCTGGGCCAATAAGCGAACCAACCAGTACAATAACGGCAGGCAGACCATAAAGCCCCCGATGGCACTCAATCCAATCCCGCCATAGAAGAGGCCCGTCATTGGTTCCGTGGCGATAAGACCGATCCCCACGTACAGGGTGGCAACTGCGGCAACGGCCAGCGAGGCAACCAGGGCCAGGGCCCCAACAATCACCCCAAACAAACAGGCGGCCAGGGCAATCAGGGTGACCACTGCCACCAGCCCGATTCCAAAGGTCAGCGGAGAGGTGATGATGGCAACCAGTACCCACCAGAAGACCCGCCAGCTGGAATGCGGGCTAGCCGGTTGCCCATCCTTTTTTGACTGGTCATTGGCCTTAATTGAGTAATCAGCTAGGATCTTTCGGCTCAGCTGCCGGGGCGTACCAAGACGCTTCTCAATGGCCTCCCGACTGTCTAGTCCCCCGTCAGCAATAAATTCATCATAAAACTCCAGTGCATCCTGGCGTTCCGCAGCCGTCAACGGACTGAGATAACTGGATAGGTCACTGATGTATTTCTCACGCGCATTCATTTCTCGTTCCCCTCCCTCGTCGGATTGAATAATTGGTCAAGACTGTTCTTATAATCGTTCCAGAGCTTTCGCACCCGTTTTAGGTGAGCCTCACCGTCAGCCGTAATCTGATAATAGCGGCGGTTGCGCCCCTGGTACGGCTGGTCATAGGTGGTCACAAAGCCGTCTCGCTTCAACCGCCGCAGTACCGGGTACATCGTCGATTCGGAAACCGTGATGACCTCCTGAACACGCTGGGTCAAGGCATAGCCATAGTAGTCATCCTGTTTGAGAATGGCCAGCACGATCCCATCCAGCAGGTCTGCGGTAATCTGAATTTTCATTGGTGCTCCCTCCTTCGTTCCATACTATATACTATATAGTATTATATCGAATTATATTTAAGGAAACAACTGCTTTAATGTCATGAACAGTTATTCTATTATGTGCCAGAAAGAAACATTTATCTTCATATCCCCATTCACTAACTAATTACCCCTGCATGTCCATTAACTGGCCATTTATCACTACACAATGCTTAACGCTAGGCCAGCGGTGACCTACAATAAAGGTGATCGATGAGGAAGATCATTGATCCGTTGTCACAAT
>CAMFOZ010000022.1 GCA_945971245.1 uncultured Lactobacillus sp. | reverse complement strand
CATCTTTTAGCATCCAAACATCGCTAAATTTATTATGGTAGGTTGGTTCATTTTTTAAGTACGCCAATACCATTTCTTCAAATGCTGTTCCTCTATCACGCTGATCGTCTATATGACTATTAATTTGTGTGATTAATTCATTAAATGTTGCCATGATTTCATTCCTCAATTACTAAATCTAGTTTATCAGTAGTATTTTCAATACCTAATCCAAATTATATATATCTGGGCAAAACCTAGTTGCAATAATAAGCAAAATAACCTTAATAAAGTCGGTATCTTTATATCTAGCAGGATCATATCGACCATGTTGCACCGAATGTCGAGTTAATCTTGTTTTTTCAACACCAACTTTAAAGTTTTCATACGACATAAACTGACTTAATGCTGCAAGCAAAGAGTAAAAGCTTAGGTAGTCAAAAGCAGGCTGATTACTATTCTCATGTTGTTGAAGATAATTTTTGATGCCTTTTTGGCTCATTGTTTTTCCTGTCGATACAGAACCAATCACTTCAATATACTTAAATTCCAAGATACTAACTGCGGCATTAATTAGAACTATACTGTTTTCGAAGTCTTTCTGTACAAGTTTACGAATTTTAATGAGTTGATTTAGGTATCCTTTATCAAAGTCTTCATCAACAAAATCATCCAATAGTTGATCAAATTCATAGTAAAATTGTTTATAGTTATCTTTTGTATAGTACTCAGTCATAAATTCATTGCATTCTTCAGCTGACTTATTCCTAAACTTAAATAATAAATCCATATCAAGGAATGGCGTTATTACCCATCCTTGTTCACTTAAAAGATCAACCGTCGGGATTAGACTTCGATATTTTTGATTTATTTCTTTCTGTGCTTGTTCAAAGTACTTAGTCCATGACCGCATTTTTTTAATAAATGCCGTTTGCTGCTCAGCAACGTTTTTATACAATTCTGGATTAACTTGAACTTTATAAGGGAATAATTTATTTAACTGTTTAATAGGAATACCAGATAAGCCGGAGTTTATTTTAGCAAAATTTGATAATGTTGACTTAGGAACCGTATTTTCAAGATTTTTGGCAATATCTTGATAAGGCTTTACCATGTTGTCATTTATGCTTTGCATAATCGCCCTTTGACTCTCTAATGATTTATTGAGGCTTTGGGCCACAGTTAGAGCACCTGAAGCTCTAATATTTTTATAAAAAGTTTCAATTTGTTTTCTAGCTAGTTCATCATAGCCTATCAATTAAATACCTCCTCGTATTCTATAAATAAATCTTGGTGGTTCAAAATGAAAAAGCAATCAAACACTTACTATCAATTGTAAATGCTGATTGCTTTTTTTACGCTCAATATTATAAGTTTTTGGTAGGGTTTTGGTAGGGAACAATGTTACTTTTTATAGATTTGAATTGATTTTGCACAGTTCAAATGCCGTTAAATTAGGATTCCGCTATCAAGTTAATAAGCAACATTATTCGTACTCAATAGTCGAAGGCGGCTTACTCGTGACATCATAGAGAATCCGGTTGACGTGGTCGACTTCGTTTACGATCCGTACCGAGATCTTCTGCAGAACATCCCATGGAATCTTGGCAAAGTCAGCGGTCATCCCGTCAATGGAGGTCACGGCCCGGATGGCAACCGCGTAGTCGTAAGTCCGGCCATCACCCATTACCCCAACGGAACGAATACCTGGTAGGACAGTGAAGTATTGCCAGATCTTCTCGTCGAGGCCGGCCTTCTTGATTTCATCACGCAGGATAGCATCGGATTCACGAACAATCTCCAGCTTTTCTGGAGTGATTTCGCCGATCACCCGAATTCCCAGGCCAGGGCCAGGGAATGGTTGCCGCCAAACCAGTTCATGCGGAATACCAAGCTTTTCACCCAGTTCACGAGTTTCGTCCTTGAAGAGCTTGCGCAGTGGTTCAATCAGCTTGAAACCAAGCTTCTTTGGCAGGCCCCCAACATTGTGGTGGGACTTGATCGTCTGGGCCGTATCGGTCCCAGATTCGATCACATCAGTGTACAGAGTCCCCTGGGCCAGGAAGTCGGCATCCGGAATCTTCTTGGCTTCTTCATTGAAGACTTCGATGAATTCCTTCCCGATAATCTTCCGCTTCTTTTCAGGATCCGTAACACCCTTCAGCTTACTCAAGAAGCGGTCAGCAGCGTCAACCTTGATGATGTTAACCCCGAGGTCCCGGTTCAAGGCGTTCATGACCTGGTCAGCTTCGTTCTTCCGCAACAGACCGTGGTCCACGAAGATGCAGGTCAGTTGATCACCGATCGCCTTGTGGATCAGAACAGCCGTAACACTGGAGTCCACCCCACCGGACAGGCCGAGGATAACCTTCTTGTCACCGACTTCTTTACGAATATGTTCGATCTGCAGGTCGATGAAGTCATCCATCGTCCAGTTATCGTTGGCGCCACAAACGTCAAAGGCAAAGCGCCGCAGAATATCGAGCCCGTATTCGGAGTTCCGCACCTCAGCATGGAACTGGATCCCGTAGAACTTCCGCTTGTCATCCGCAATGGAAGAGATTGGGCAGTTCTTGCTGGTGGCCGTTACCTTGAAGCCATCGGGTGCCTTGGTAACCAGGTCACCGTGACTCATCCATACATACTGCTTCTTTGGCAGACCCTTGAAGAGGACTGCATCGTCGTCGAGCACCTCGATATCGGCCCGACCATATTCGGAGTTTTCGGCCTTCTCGACCTTACCACCGAGATCGTAGGACATCAGCTGCATCCCGTAGCAGATCCCCAGGATTGGAATACCTAACTTAAAGATTTCTGGATCAACCTTGAATGCATCTGGATCATACACACTGTTTGGCCCACCGGAGAAAATAATCCCCTTGAGGTTCTTGATCTTCTTAACCTCGGCAGCCGTAATCTTATGCGACAGCAGTTCGGAGTACACCCCAAAATCCCGTAGCCGCCGGGTAATCAGCTGGTTGTACTGACTCCCGAAATCAAGCACGATGATCTTATCGAATGCATCTAAATTGACGTTTGCCACAATGACACTTCCTTTGATTGAAATTTTATTCTTAGAGGCTAGTTTACAGGCTAGAAGCCGGACGGTCAACCACATATAACGATTAATTGTTGTGTTTTTACCGTCATTCCTATTATATCCACAAGCCGGGCGATTGTTCATCCCCAAATGGCGAAAATCATGATTTCCAATTAAAAAACGGATCAGCAGGCTGCTGATCCGTCACAAAGGAATGTTTATGTGTAAATTGATGGGAATAGTTTAGGACTATTCGTCCAAAGCTGCGGCCAGGAGCGCCAATTCTTGGGCAACTGCCTGTTCATCAAGCGAAGTGTGCTCCGTATTAACAACCGTGATCATCTTTTATCCCCCTTTCTGTTCAAGGCCAAGAAATGTTCAACAATGTTATCGACCGTGAATCCATATCGGGATACGATCGTGTGACCATCCCCACTCTGGCCAAATCGATCGACCCCGATCACGTCGCCGTCGAGGCCCACATACTGACGCCACATCACTGATGACGCCATCTCGACGGCTAACCGGGTTCGCAGGTGATCCGGCAGTACCTGTTCACGGTAGGCAGCGGGCTGTTGGTTAAAGCGTTCCATGCTGATCATCGATACCACTCGCACCTTGATACCATGCTGCTTAGCCAGGCGTTCCCGTGCAGCCAGGGCTAACGATAGTTCGGACCCGCTGGCCATGATAACCCCCTGTGGCTTGTGAGCGTCGGCGACCACGTACGCTCCCCGCTCACCAAGCGCTCCTACGGTTTCATCGCGGACGGGCAGGCCTTGTCGGGAAGCGATGATTACACTTGGCCGGTCAGTCGTCTTGGCAATGGTCTGCCAGACGGCCACCATTTCGTTGGCATCGGCGGGCCGGAAAACCTGTACGTTCGGAATCGTCCGCAGCATGGCTAGTTGTTCAACCGGCTCGTGAGTAGGACCATCCTCACCCACCGCCAGGGAATCGTGTGTCAGGATGAAGACCGACGGAATCCGCTGTAGGGCCGCCAAACGAATGGCCGCCTTCAAGTAGTCGCTGAATACCATAAAGGTTGAGCAATAGGCTCGACTGCCACCGTGCAGGTTAATCCCGTTGGTGATCGCCGCCATTGCAAACTCCCGGACCCCAAAGTAGATATTGCGGCCCCCGTAGTTAGCGGGCTTGAAAGTATCGTAGCCCTTCAGGAGAGTCTCGTTGGACGAGAAGAGATCCGCCGAACCACCCTAGAGCTGCGGGTTCCGCTTAGCGAGGTCCTGCATTGCCTCGGAATTGGCCACCCGGGTTGAGACCTGATCCCCGAACTGGTGGTGGTTGGTCAGGTCCCGAATATCTAACCGTTGGCTGGTCAGCTGTTCGGCCTCAGCAGGGAAAGCCCGCTGGTAGTCAGCGAAGAGGCCCCGCCACTCGTTGTAGCGTTTTTTCTTGGTAAATACGTACTGGGCAAACTGCCGGTAAACATCGTCCGGATACTCAAACGGCTGATAATCCCAGCCATAGTTTTCCCGGGTAATAGCCAGATTAGCTACCCCCAGCGGTGCGCCGTGGACCTTATTCGTCCCCTCATCTGGCGAGTTATAGCCGATCGTTGTCTTGACCTCGATTAAGGATGGCTGGGTCGACTTCTGGGCACGGCTAATCGCCCGGGCAATGGCGTCCATGTCACCACCATCCGTAACCAGTTGATAATCCCAGTGAGCCGCCTTGAAACGTTCCCCAATATCTTCATTGCAGCTAAGGTTCAACGGGCCATCTAAGGAAACATCGTTGGAATCGTAGAGGACGATCAGCCGACCCAAACGATTCTTTCCGGCCAGGGCCATTGCCTCGCTCGCAATCCCCTCCATCAGGTCACCGTCGCCCACGATTGAGTAGGTAAAGTGGTCAATGATCGGGTAACCCGGTTTATTGTACTGGAGAGCCAAGTGGCGCTCAGCCATCGCCATCCCCACGGCCATCGCAAAGCCTTGACCCAGTGGACCGGTGGAAGCATCCACTCCTGGTGTTAAACGGTACTCAGGATGCCCCGGCGTCCGGGAATCAAGCTGCCGGAAGGATTTGATATCGTCGATCGATAGGTCAAAGCCGTTAAAGTGCAGGAGACTGTAGAGAAGGGCCGAACAGTGCCCCCCGGAGAGAACAAAACGGTCGCGGTTCAGCCACTGTGGGTCGCGTGGACTGAAGTGCATAAATTTCTCCCAAAGCGTGTAGGCCAGTGGGGCCATCCCCATCGGCGAACCGGGGTGTCCACTCTGGGCCCGTTCAATCATATCGATACTCATAAAGCGCAGGGCATTCACCGCCTGCTGGTCCTGATCAGTGAACTGGGATTTAGGTGCCAACATCACCGATGTGTTTCGACTTGTTATCATTTTCTTTATTCTGGCTTTCAAACGGGTCATAAAGTAACCCGTCAACGTTAATATCATTGATCACCTGGGACTGAGCTGTCTCTAGTAGCGAGCCCCCATAGACGATCGCAACTTGGTGCGCCACCCCACTGCCATACCGCTCAGCAAGAAGGTCACGGATCTGGCGATGAGCAATTCGAATTCGTTGGGCATCGGCAGGTAGCCAACACTCTTGGGACCATTGGGGTCGGTAAACAATCGTTACTTGGTTAATAGTGGCCGCGGTCACATTGCGAAACATCCCCGCAAGCTGGGCAAGGATCTCTTCCACAAAGTCCAAAGACAGCAAGCGCTGATCACCCTCATCAAGGCAAATAAACAGTGGACGACGATCAGTAAGGGCCCGATAAATATTGCGGCCAGCCAGCCCACTGCCCTCACTGCGACATTCGATCCAGGCATAATCATCGATTGTTACCGTATCGTGGTCCGTAACAATCGTCAGTGGTAACTGCCGGGAGCTTTGTGTTGGTAACACCCTTTTTAGCATCCTAATCACCATTCACCTTTCTATTTCTGTAGGCGTTCAAATTCTGCCCAGTCGCGCTCAAAGGCAGCCAGGCCCTGGTCCGTCAATGGATGCTTCCATAACTTAACCAGAATCTTGGCGGGAATCGTCGCAATGTCACACCCCGCCAGAGCTACCTGTTCGACGTGCTGATAATTGCGAATCGAGGCTGCAATGATCTCCGTCCGGTAGCCATAATTGTCAAAGATCTGGCGCAGCTTTTGCACCAGTTCAACCCCGTCCGCTCCAATATCATCGAGCCGGCCGAGAAATGGACTAACATAAGTGGCCCCGGCCTTTGCGGCAAGCAATCCCTGCATGGCTGAGAAAACCAGGGTGACATTGGTCTTGATGCCCTCCTGTGACAGCACCTTAACGGCCTTAAGCCCCTCGGCGGTCATCGGGATCTTTACTACAATGTTATCTGCCCACTTACTTAGCTCACGTGCCTGTTCAACCATCGCTGTAGCCTCACTAGCCGTCACTTCGGCACTGACGGGGCCATCAACAATCTCACAGATCTGCTTCTCGACGCTCTCCCAGTCCTTCCCTTCCCGGGCAACCAGGGTGGGATTCGTGGTGACCCCATCAATGATGCCAAGATCATTGATCCGCTTGATATCCTCGACATTCGCTGTATCCGCAAAAATTTTCATGATTATTATCTCCTTAGTTATTTTTCCGCTCGTTGAAGCATGCCTAATTTCTTAAGCGGTCTGGGAGAAAGTGTCAAGCAAATTTATTTGATTATTTTTTGTGCAACCGTTCGCCCTTTAGTCACCGCGCCAATTATTTTTACTAAGATTTAGTGTTTTTACTAGAAAACAGGTCCTAATCTGCGAAAGTAATTTGGAATCTTTTTCAAATTTGTGATATAGTCCAATCATCAATAAAATCATTTTAATAGCTAAAGAAGAACGGAGAAATAAAGATGGTTACACGATTGTATCAACTAGACCAATTAGAGAGATGTGATGACATTCAACGTATTAAGGTCATCACCGGGGTCCGGCGAAGTGGCAAAACGATTTTACTGCGACAGGTGAAAGACTCACTGCGTCGGCATGGTATTGCTAATAATCAGATTCATTTCATCAATTTCAGCCAACTCCACCGGCGCCAACTGATTGATTGGTGTACACTCACCTCTTCAATTAGTAAAAAGCTCATCGCAAACAAGGTAAATTACCTCTTTTTCGATGAGCTTGACCAACTCGATCACGTGCTGCCCTTCCTGCAGGAGATGATAAAGCACCAAAACGTCATTCTCTACATAACTACCGCCTCACAATCATTTCTAACGCAATTAGCCCCTCTACAATCGCAGCTAGCCGTTATCCCAGTTCTGCCGCTGGGCTTTGCTGAATTCTGCCAGCATCACCATCAGCCTGCCAACGAGCACACCCTCTATCAATATCTCAATGTTGGTGGTTTTCCCTTCATTCAAGACGTTCGCGACCAGCTTACACGAGAAAGTTACCTAGACGGGGTGTTCAATACTGTCCTGGTCAGTGGTTTTGCCAAGCATGGCGCTCTCTGCAACCCCTTTTTGACCAGGCAGCTAGCGATCCTTGTTGCTGGCCAACTGGGAGCACCCATCAATGCCTCCCGGGCCGCCAACGGTTTGAAAGAAATTGGGATCCCGACATCCAGCAAGACCCTCAGCGCCTATCTCACCCTGCTGGCCGACACCTACCTTTTCTATCCCTGTCACGAACTCGATCTCGCCACCAAACGGATCAAGCCGACCAATGCTAAGTACTACCCGGTCGATCCCAGCCTACGCAACTACCTGACCAATCAAAAAGGAGTGCTCTCCCAAACAAACTTGGAGGCACTCCTCTTCATCGAACTCGTTCGGCGGGGCTACACGGTCCACACCAACAAACGGTTCTCTTTTATTGCCGATCGTCATCAGCAACGCACTTATATTCAGTTTTCATACTCAATTCGCAACCAACACGAATATGACAAGGCAATTGCCAGCCTGCGTAGTCTCCCAACCAATTGTCAGAAGCACCTAATCGTCCTGCGGGCCACTGATATATTGTCCCAGGATCCGGCAGTACCGATGACTCTTTTGACTGACTGGCTTATTGAGGATCAGGCCGCCTAATCACGCCGGAGGTAAACCCGGTCAACCACGTGGCCCACGGTCTTATGCAGGATCACATTGGCCCGATTCTTCGTTGGCAGGATGAACTCCTCCAGGTTCGGCAGGTCAACACGCCGCCAAACGTCCCGCGCCATCTTGAAGGCCTCGTCCCGGCTTCCCTGCGAGTATGGGTAGTAGTAGTTGGATGGATCGGTGAAGGCCGTGTCCAGCAGCATTCCAAAACGCTGGAGGTACCACTGCTCAATCAGGTCTGGATCGGCATCGACATACAGTGACAGGTCAAAGTAGTCGCTGACGTAGAGCCGCTGATTCATCGGTAGTTGGAGGGTGTTGATTCCTTCGACAATTAGAATATCAGGTTGTTCAATCAGCTGAGGTCGGTCCAGCTGGACATCATAAACCTGGTGAGAGTACGTCGGGGCCTTCAGCTCGGGCTCCCCCGCCTTGACATCGTTCAAGAACTTCAACAGCCGCTCCATATCGTAGGATTCAGGGAACCCTTTCCGATCCATGATCCCCCGCTTCTTCAGTTCCGCGTTGGGATAGAGAAAACCATCCGTGGTCATCAATTCGACCCGCTTATCCGGCAGGAGCTTATTGAGCAGGATACTGAGCAGTCGGGCAATCGTACTCTTGCCGACCGCTACCGACCCGGCGATCCCGATAATATAGGGAACGCGGTGGACCGACTGGCGGAGGAAGTTGGCCTTTTGCATCTGCCACTCCAAAAAGTTCTGGTAACGCAGCTGGATCAGTTTAATCAAGGGCAGGTAGATGTCTTGAACATCCTGAATCGAGATCCGGTCGTTCAGTGATTTGATATCCTCCAAGTTATCCTGGCTTAATCGTACCTTATTGGTTGGGAAGAAGCTGTGCCAGGTCTGCCGATCAAATTGTTCATAATTCATCCATTCATCCATTATTAACGATTCCTTAGTCTAATTTTACGTAAGCGTTTACTATTATGGTACCACACGATACGAGGCATGGCTCATCAAACCATCTTGTAGATCATTTCACTAGTTGACATTGCTAGTCTACCGGACCCGGTTGTGAAAAGCAACTGGCCATTTAAAACGTCAAAACGACTTAGCGCCCACACATGCTAAGTCGTTTTTCAGTATTAAATTAGGCTGGTTGGGAATCCGAGCCAGCAACCGGTTCGGTTCCACCAATCTTGGCCCTGTTGAGCAACAGTGATGAGGTAACCACGGAGACGGAACTGAAGGCCATGGCTAGGGCTGCAAACTCTGGACTGAGCTGCAGGCCAAAGCCGACGAAGACACCCGCTGCGATCGGCACCCCGATAACGTTGTAGATCAGGGCCCAGAACAGATTGAGCTTGATCCGGCTAAAGGTCTTCTTGCTGATGTCGATGGCCTTCACTACTCCACGGAGGTCGTTTTGAACCAGGACAATGCTGCCGGACTCGATCGCAATATCAGTTCCGGAGCCCATGGCGATCCCGACGTTGGCTGTCGTCAGGGCTGGAGCATCGTTGATCCCGTCACCAACAAAGGCCACCTTGCCATCCTGCTCCAAAGCTTTGACGTGCTCGGCCTTTTCGTTTGGCAAGACGTTGGCAATGACTTGGTCGATGCCGACTTCCTTGGCAATTGCGTTGGCTACCCGTTCGTTGTCCCCCGTCAGCATGACGGTCTTCAGGCCCCGTGCCTTCAGGTCAGCAATTGCTTGCGCAGAGCTTGGCTTTGGCGCATCCTGGATGGCAATCAGGCCGATCACCTGCTTGGCTAGGCCAACGAGGACCACCGTCTTGGCCTCATCCTGTAGGGTCGCCATCTGTTGCTTCATCCCAGCAGAGATCTGATAGTCAGTCAGAAGCTTGTCGTTACCGACGAAGGCCTGCTGACCATCAATCACGGCTTGGACACCCTTACCTTCAACCGCTGTAAAGTCGGCAACCGTCTGTGGTTCAACCATTTTCTCCTTGGCAGCGTTCATGACCGCCTTGGCCAGTGGGTGTTCAGAGGATGCTTCCAGGCTGGCGGCCACCCGGAGAACCTGATCTTGGTCCCCAATGATGTCCGTCACTGTTGGCTTACCGACTGTGATGGTTCCCGTCTTATCGAAGACCACGGTCTTAACATCGTTGATCTCTTCCAGGGCCTGACCATCCTTGATCAGAACCCCCATCTTAGCAGCTCGGCCGGTTCCAACCATCAATGCGGTTGGGGTTGCCAGCCCAAGAGCACATGGGCAGGCGATCACAATAACGGCGACCGCAAACAGCATGGCCTGCACGAGAGTAGCGCCCAGGAAGCTGTACCAGATGACAAAGGTGGCAATCGCAATAATCAGCACCGTTGGAACAAAGAAGCCGGAGATCTTATCAGTCAGGTTTTGAATTGGAGCGTGACTGGTTTGGGCCTTCTTCACCATCTCAACGATTTGAGAAAGCATCGTGTCCTTACCGACCTTGGTAGCCCGGAACTGAATGGCTCCGTCGCCGTTGATCGTTGAACCGACAACGTCATCGCCGACCTTCTTGGTGACCGGCATAGATTCACCGGTAATCATTGATTCGTCCAGGGTCGTCTTCCCACTAGTGATGACTCCATCAACAGGAACCTTCTGCCCTGGCTTGACCTGGATAATGTCGCCAACCTGAACCTGGTCGAGGGGAACTTGCACGAACTTACCATCCCGCAACACTTCGGCGCTCTTTACCTGGAGGTCCAGAAGCTTCTTCAGGGCGTTGGAGGCATTGTTGTGCATCCGCTCTTCCATCGTATCACCGAGCAGGACGAAGACTGAGATGAAGGCCGCACTCTCAAAGTAGACCGGCCGTCCAGTGATCATCGCAAACAGGCTGTAGAAGTAGGCAATTGAGGTCCCAATTGCCACTAGGGTGTTCATGTTGGCGTTGTGGTGCTTGAAGGCTGCCCAAGCACTCGTCCAGTATGGCCATGCTGCTACCAGCATGATCAGGGTCGTGGTGATGAAGGCAATCCAGGTGTATCCCGGCATCATCCAATGAAACGGCATTGCCAACATCTGAATCAGCATCGGGATCACCAAGACAAATGAAATCCAGAAACGCTGGATACTTGTCAGGTGCTTCATTACTTCACAACCACCTTTCCATGGAACATCCCCATCCCGCAGGAGTAATCATATTCCCCGGCCTTGTCAGGGGTAATCGAAATCGTCACATTCTCATTCAGCGGCAGGTCCTGTTCAAAGTCCAGGTCCGTTGACCGCACCTTGGCGAGACACGATGACGGGTTGGTCCGGTTGAAGACCAGCTTAGTGGTAACGCCTTTGGGTACCGCCACCGTCTGTGGTTCGTAACCGTTCTTAACATCAATCTTGACTGCCTTTTCCATTCTGCTCGATCTCCTTTTTAATTAACTGCTACTTTTGATTATTTAACAATTACCTTACCGTGGAACATGTCCATCCCACATGCAAAATCGTATTCGCCACTCTTGTCAGTTGGAATATTCACCGTCGTCACGGGCTGCTTGGTCAGGTCCTCATCGACCCCCAGCTTAGAAAAGACCACGTGGGAAAGGCAGGCGGTAGAATCCTTCATGTCGAAGTTGACCTTACCCGGCATCCCCTTCTTCAGGACTACCGTTGATGGGGAGTAGCCACCCTTGACGACCACGGTTGCTTCTTGGACATGACCATTAACGCTTGCGTCGCCGGCCTGTTCAGTGTGCTTACCGAAGAACCACCACAGGATCGCGATGATTAAAATGATTCCAATAATTAGTGCTAACATCTGTCCCATTATTTCCACCTCGTTAAAGTTTGGTTTACATTTGTAATTTCAATCGTTACTCTACACCCATTGTTTACAGATGTCAACACAAACCAATTAAAAAAACAGCGAACCGGCTTTTAACCTTGTTCGCTGCTTCCTTACCTTACGGCTTCGGGAAATTCAACTTTGGATAATCCTTCAGCTCTGGTGCATTTGTTGTGTAGTCATCGAAGGTGCTCTGGTTATTGTTCTCACTCTTCAGACTAGTCTTTTTCTTCTTTTGCTGTTGCTTCAGGTTCTGCAGACTCTTCTTCAAGTTGTAAGTGTACTTCTTCTTATCAACCTTCTTGAAGCCTGGCAGCTTGTAGAAGCGGAGCAGGTCTCCATTAACGACCTTATCAGACAGACCCAGGTCAGTCGTGACGTACTTCTGAATCTTACTGAACTCGGCCTTCTGCTTGGCCGTAGCCTTTGTAATCTGCTTACCGTTCTTGGTGTAGAAGTATTCACCGTTGTACTTGGTATACTTTGGCGTTACCCAGTCACCATCACGGAATGGCACGATCTGGTTACGTTCCGGCGACAGCAGGTCCTGGCCAAACTGGATGTAGTTCTTAGAACTGATGCCCAGCAGGTCTTCCAGGGTCGGCAGAACATCGATTTCACCACCATAAGTGTGGTCGATTCCACCCTTAAGGCCTGGCATGTTAATCATGAATGGTACCTTCTGGAACATAGCCAAGTCATAGTTGGTCAACTTCTTCTTGTGCAGGATCTGCGCAATTGCTGGCTGGTGGTTATTGGAGATTCCGTAGTGGTCCCCATACAGGATCAGGACACTGTTTTGCCGCAATCCAGACTTGTCGAGGTAGTCCAAGAACTCACCCAGGGATTCATCTAAGTAATGGGCCGTTTGGACGTACGGGTCAACCGTGTCGTCCCCAGTCTTCCATGGTTCGATGTCCTTGTTCTGCTTATCCAAAATGTATGGATAGTGGTTCGTCACCGTGATGATCTTGGCGTAGAACGGTTGTGGCAGTTGCTCAATATAATGAGCCGAGTCCTTCATGAAGATCTTATCCTTCATCCCGTAACCGGCATCGTAGTCTTTAGTCTTTGGGAAGTACTGCTTACTGAAGAAGTACTGGTAACCAAATGACTTGTAGGCGTTGTCCCGGTTCCAGAAACTTGGCACGTCCCCGTGGAAGGAGGCTGTCGTGTAACCCAGCTTCTGGTGAAGGAGGGCCGGTGCGGACTGGAAGGTGTTGGTGGTCCCGTCGGTTACCATCGCGGAACCTTCAGGCAGACCGAAGAGGGAGTTTTCCAACATTGTCTCGGCATCGGCGGTCTTCCCCTGTCCAACCTGGTGGAAGAAGTTATCGAAAGCCAGGGTATCGCTGGCGTGATAGAGCTTATCCAGATTTGGCATGACCTCTTGACCGTCCTGCTTGTAGTCAATCATGAACTGTTGGAGACTCTCCAAGTGGATAACGAAGATGTTCTTCCCCTTGGCAACCCCCTCGTACTGGACGTTTGGCCCGGCGTAGTTATGATGGATGAAGTTCAGGACTGGCTTCAACTGATCCTGGTTGGCGCGGGCCTTGACGACACTGTTGTGCGTGGTCTTCACCCCGTCATAGATCGTATAGGCCTGCAGTCCGAGGTACTTGACGATGTAGTTATTATCAAAGGTCCGGGTCAGCAGTTGCGACCGGTCCTTCTCGGCCATCCCCAGGTTTGCTCCGAACAGGACCAAACCGAGCATCGTGATTGTCATTGCGTAGCGAATCTTGAAGTAACGCATATCGACCCGAATAATATGGAACAAAAGAATCAGGATAAGGATAATCACATCGGCGTACACGAGGAAGTCCTCGGGCCGCATGATCCCCATCAGGCTCTTCCCTAAGTTGTTGGAAGCCGCCCCCGATCCCTTGATCACGTTAAAGGTGATAAAGTCGGAAAATTCGCGATAGTATAAGATGTTTGAAAAGAGCCAAGTTGATAGCAAGGCGTTGATGATGATCATCAGCCAATACGACAACCGGCCCCGGAAGTACAGCGCAATTCCTAGGAAAACTAAGGCTCCTGGAATTGTATTGAACGCGAGCAGGAAGTGTTGCATACTTCCCTTAACACCAAGGTTAAACTCATTTTGATATGCCCAATAGCTCTTGATACAGAACAAGAGCACTACGAGCAGAAAGAATCCGAGCTTGGTATTTAAGCCGCGTCGTAGCTTCTGCAACGCTGTTTTCATGTTTGTTCCTCCAGTAAAAAAGATCAATACTTACAATAATACACTATTGCCCGCGATAGCAATCATAATTAGTTTATTTTTCAAAAAAGTTTAGAAATTGGGCTAGCATAGTTTGAAATCATGTTAGTGAATCGTCTTTCCCAGTTTTATTTATAAAAAAGATGTTCAGCACCGCTCACTGTGCTGAACATCTTTACGTTAGTGTTTAATTAGTTGGTACTCGTCCTTCGGTACCCCGTTCAAAAGATTAGTTGGCGTGCCGGTTACCGTCAGGGTCAGGGCGTGCATGGCCCGGGAACAGATTGTGTAGAGTAGCTGGCGTTCATCGTCACCATGGTATTCCTGGTCGTTAGCATTCCAGACAATTACCGCGTCGAATTCCAATCCCTTGGCCAGGAAGGACGGCACGATGATCGGTCCCTTGACCAGGCGCTGGTTCTCGGTCCGGATCAGGGTCGTCTTGACATTGCGGCGTTCCAGCTCCTGGTACAGCTTCTCGCAATCCTCCAGGTTCTTACCAATAATTGCAACTGCGTCATGTTCATCCTGGTACTTCTCAAGGGTGGCAGCCACAGTGTCGACGCTCTTATCCAGCGTGCCATCAACAACGACCTGAGGAAGGTCACCATTTCGATCAAAGGCCTCGATGGCTTCCCCGTCAACGAGGAGGTGCTTGGTGAAGTCCGTGATCTGCTTAGTCGACCGGTAGGACTTCGTTAGTTGAACCACCTTGGTCTTCTCTGGATCAAACATCGTTCCCAGCTGTTTCAGGAGGGAGTGGCTGTTGGCGTGGGTAAAGATTGCCTGGTTGAGGTCACCCAGCAAGGTGTACTTGGCTTTCGGGAAACGGTACTTCAGGTAGGCCAGTTGGTAGGCATCGTAGTCTTGGACTTCATCGACAAAGACGTAGCGGATGTCCCGTTGTCCCTTGCGCCCGGTGATCAGGTCATAGAGATACAGGTAGATCGTGATGCCACTGGCACTGATCTGCCCCTTCTTCAAGTCTTCCTTCACCTGGTCAACGTATTCCTGCCACTGGTCGACAGTCAGATCGTATTCTGCCAGGTCAAGCAGCTTTGGCGTGACCCGCAGGAGGTGAAGGAACTGACCGTTGATGTTGAGCCACTGGTTGTGGTTGATGGCCCGCTTGATCGGTTCAAAGGCCCGCATCACGATCCGCCGAGCCAGGAAACGATATTCCTTATCGTCATTCTCAAATTCCCGGGGCTCGTTGGCGAAGAGCTCGTCAATCTGCTCCTTGCTCAGGTCCTGGATCCGCTGTTCGACCCACTTGCTCCGCATCTCGCTGGAAACACGGTGGTTCAGGTACTTAATCATGGCCTCCTTTGTCCCGTCCAGGCGGTTACCGAGGTTGTAATTATTATTGAAGGAATAGTAGATCTCCTTGATCTTCTCCTTACTGATGAAGACCTTGCCATTAAACATAATGTTACGGAAACGCATGTTAGCATGACCCAGGTGCTTGGCGTAGCGGCCCGTCAGCTTGAAGTAGTGAAGACTCGTGACGAGACGTTGGATCTTCTGGGCGGTCGCCGTCTGGTTGGCCGCAAAACGTTGCGCCAGGGTTTGTACGTGCAGCCGTGGAACCCGCCGGTTAACAAATTGAAAGTAGGTCATCTGGACCATGTTGTGCTCCCCCAGCTCTGGCAGCACCTGGTCGATGTAGTCGTTGAAGAGCTGGTTTGGCGAGAAGAGGACCACTTGAGAGGAGGTCAGGTTGCCCCGGTAACGGTAGAGCAACCAGGCCACCCGCTGCAAGACCGCCGCCGTCTTCCCAGAACCAGCAGCCCCCTGAACAAAGAGCAGCTCATCCTTGGTATCCCGGATAATCTCGTTTTGCGTCCGCTGAATCGTCGTCACGATGCTCTTCATCTTGGTGCTGGAGTGGTTTCCCAGGGTCTCGAGGAGCATCTGATCCCCGACCTGTTCATCAGTATCAAAGATGGTTACGATCGTCCCGTCCTTGATCTGGAACTGGCGCTTCAAGGTCAGGTTGACCTCCTGCTTACCGACCGGGGTATCGTAGCTGACCTTGCCTAATTTACCTTCGTAGTAGACGGAAGAAATTGGGGCCCGCCAGTCATACACCAGAAAGTGGTCGGGTTGGTCACTAAATGAAGCCAGGCCGATGTAAATTGACTCTGGCTTGGCGGCACCCTTTTCCTGGAAGTCAATCCGGGCAAAGTAAGGTTTTTTCTCCAGCCGCTGCAGAGTGGCCAGGTGGTCGGCCGCGTGCTGCCAGCTGTTCTGCCGCTCATCCAGCATCTGTTGCTGGGCCCGGAACGACATCGCCGTATCCATCATCCCTGAATAGGTCGTCGTATTAAGGTGAATATCATCAATCTGCTTGTTAATCCCCTTGATGTCGTGCTTGGCGGTGTTGATCTTCTGCTCGGCCTTGCCCTCGGCCTTCTTGATCTCCTTCACCACGTGGTCCAAGTGTTCCTGTTCATACTTTCTTACTGAATCTTCAACCACAGATATCTTCCTTTCTGCTTAAGGGACGTATCCCGCTAAAATCGTCTTACTATTATATCATCATCCCCAGCACGACCGTTAACGTTTCGCCAGGGCGGTTAAAGGATTGCTTAATTTTTGTAAGAAGCGCTAGGCAAGCACGAGCCAAACAGCCTACAATAAAGGGTAGTATCTTTTGTTCGAAAGGAGGGGGTTCCATGGCCCACATTTTTTATGTTCTGACCCACATTGCGGAAACCCTGATTCCAATGTTTCAATGGCTGGGGCCGTGGAGTTACGTTATCCTCTTCGTCCTAGTATTTATGGAAACGGGACTAGTGGTCTTTCCCTGGCTGCCAGGCGGATCACTAGTTTTTTTAACCAGTTCTTTTATCGCCGTTAAGCCAATCCTGAAGATGGAGATCGTGATCCCGGTCTTCTTCTTCGCCGCCTTCATCGGTGATTCCGTCAACTACTACATCGGGCACCGCCTCTCGCACTGGCGCTGGCTCAAACACCAACTGGAGGGACCACGGATGGTCGAGGCCGGCAAGTTTCTTGACCGGTACGGCTTCTGGGCGGTGGCCTTTGGGCGCTTTGTCCCCTTCATCCGGTCGTTCATCCCCCTGATTTCTGGAATCATGGGCTACAGCTTCCACCGCTTTACCATCGCTAACATGGTCGGAGTGGCCTCCTGGGTTGCCTTAGGTTGTGGTTGTGGTTACTTCTTCGGAACCATTCCGTTCGTCCGCAAACACTTCTCCCTCCTCATCCTGCTCTTTATCTTGGTTGCCCTCGCAGTTGCCGGGATAACTTTCATCATCAAACTGATTCGGCAGAAGATTATTCGGAAGAATCGAATGCTGTAGAGAAGCTTGTTTGCTACTATTTGCGCGGCATTTCATGTTAAAATAAGTTCAGGATTTTATTCAATTTAAAATTAAAGGAGTTTTTGCGTACCATGGCAATTCATGTTTACTTTGTTCGTCACGGTCAGACTTACCTGAACCGCTACAACCGTATCCAGGGCTGGTCTGACGCCCCACTTACCGAAAAGGGTCAGGAAGATGCCAAGCGGGCCGGCAGACTGCTCTCCAAGGTGCACTTCGACTACCTCTTCAGCAGTGATCTCCCACGAACGCTGGCAACTTCCCGCCTGCTCCTGGCTGCGGATCCGAACACCGACATTACGGAGCCGATTCCTGAACCAGCCTTCCGGGAAGAGTTCTTCGGCTCATTTGAAGGCCAAAACGGTCCATCATTTGCCGACTTCCTTGGCGGTGCCGAGGGCTACCATACCTTTGCCGCAATGGTCGGTGGCTGGGGCCCTGACAAGTTGAAGGACAAGATTGCTACCGCTGACCAATACGGCGACGCGGAAGACCACGTTCAGTTCTGGAACCGGATCAACAAGGGTTTTGACCGGCTGCGCGCCCTTCCCGATGGTTCGACTGTTGTCGTGGTTTCTCACGGGGCCACGATCCGTTCCATCGCTGCCCACTACTCCACTGAAATAGATCCTGGTGAGTCCCCACGCAACGGTAGCATCACGAAGCTGACCCTTGATGGCGACTCTACCAATGTTGATTTCTACAACAAACTTGAAATACCTGAATAATTAATCCACAAAGGGGGAAAATACTCTTCAATGGATACCAACATACAATCTGATGAATTAGTAATCATCACTGGCCTTGACACGGGCCAAGAAGACTATGACTACTCCATGGTTGAGCTGGCCGAACTGGCGCAGGCCAACCATATGGACGTTGTTCAACGTGTCGACCAAGTCATTGACCGCCCTAACCCTGCCACCTACTTCGGTAAAGGTAAGGTTCAGGAGATCAGTGACGTGGCAGCCGCTAACCACGCGACTACGATTATCACTAACGACGAACTGACCCCTAGTCAGCTGCGGAACCTCGAAGAAGAAACTGGCTGCCGAATCCTCGATCGGACTGCCCTGATTCTGGAGATTTTCGCTACGCGGGCCCAGACCAAGGAAGCCAAGCTCCAGGTTCAAATTGCCGAGCTTCAGTACCGCCTGCCACGTCTGCAGACCAGTGCTAGTCAGCGACTCGACCAGCAGACCGGTGGCGGAAGCGGCTTTACCAACCGTGGTGCCGGGGAAACTAAGCTGGAAATGGACCGGCGGACGATTCAACACCAGATCACTCATCTGCGGCATGAACTCGCTGCCATCGATAAGTCCGAGCAGACCAAGCGTAAGCAACGGGCCAAGAGTGAGATTCCAACAGCCGCCCTGGTCGGTTACACCAACTCCGGTAAGTCCACCATCATGAACGGGCTGGTTAAGCGCTACGGCAAGGTGGAAGACAAGACCGTCTTCGAAAAGGACATGCTCTTCGCCACCCTGGATACCAGTGTGCGGCGGATGACTCTTCCCGACCAGAAGGAGTTCCTACTCAGTGATACTGTCGGGTTCGTCAGCAAGCTGCCAACCCAGCTGGTGGAATCATTCAAGTCTACCCTGGCCGAAGCTGCTAACGCCGACCTCCTCATCCAGGTGATCGACTACTCCGATCCCCACTACGAGGAAATGATGGAAACGACGAAGAAGACCCTCAAGCAGATCGGCATTCACGATATTCCAATGGTCAACGTCTTTAACAAGGCCGACAAGACGGAAATCGAGTTCCCCGTCCTGGAGGGTGATGACCAGATTGTCATCTCGGCCAAGCAGGGAGCTTCATTAGAGCTGCTAGTGGATGTTATCCGTAAGCACCTCTTCAAGGACTATGTTCAAACCAAGCTCCTGATCCCGTTCGCCGATGGTCAGGTGGTCTCCTACCTCAATGAGCACTCCAACATTCTGGATACCGAATACCAGAATAACGGGACCCTGTTAACGGTTGAGGCCGCACCGCAGGACTACCAGCGTTTTGCTAAGTACGAGGTTAAATCATAGTATGATAAAATGAAGCTGAGAAAGGCGTAAAGCCTCCCTCAGCTTTTTTTATCCGGCAGATTGTAAAATTTAAGTTGAACATTTAAGTGGACAGAAAAACCCATAAAG
>CAMFOZ010000021.1 GCA_945971245.1 uncultured Lactobacillus sp. | reverse complement strand
GTGTTAACATCGTTCAAAATTTTCTTCGCTTGCGCAACCACTTTTTGCCCGTTGGCAGTCAGAGTAATTTTATTATTATGGGTGACAACCAATTTGGTATTAAGTTGCTCCTCTAATTGGCGGATTCCATTGGTCAGTGCTGGCCGCGTAACATTTAACTTTTGGGCCGCTTGAGTTGCATTGGCCGATTCGGCCAACTCTACCAGGTAGCGTAATTGTGTAATAGTCATATCCATTCTCCAGATTTCCTAGTCTTGAATGCTTCGATTGCCTAAAAGCAGCGCCAGTATAATCATAATAGCAGAAAAGACGGCGATCCCGAAGAAGCCAGAAAAAACATTAAAGAGGTAGCAGCCGATCGCCCCAGCGAAGGTCTCGGCCAGGTACATTGCTGAATTTGCCAACGAAGCAATCGTGCTCCGGGCATCCTTTACGATATTCTGCAGGCAGGTCATCAGTAATGGAAACATGAAACCGTTGAAAATGTAGATTATGGCGCAGAGAATGTCTGCCATGATGACGTTAGGTGCAAACGGAACCACAATATAGAGGACCACCAGGCAGCCAAACTCAATCCTGGCGGCCTTGCGGAAGCCAAACTGATTCGTCATCCGGCCGGCAAATACGGAACCAAGTAACTGCCCGCAACCGATCAGGATCATCGCCGTCCCAATCTGACTAATATTCAGGCCAAAGTCATGATTAAACCAGGTCGAGATAAACGAAATGGTGGCAAACGATCCTAACGTATAGACGAAATAGACGACCAACATCTCCCGGGTAGCTGGATTCTTCAAGGCTTGACTGAGGTTACTGAAAAAGGAATGCCCGTTTTCTGATTTGCCAACCTTAGTCTCCGGCAGGTTGAACTGCAGGACAAGGATAAAGATCACTGCCAAGGCTGCCAGACAGAAAAAGGAAATTCGCCAGCTTATCGTGGCCAAGTAGCTGCCGACTGGTATCCCGAAAATCTGAGAGGAAGAAAGGCCAGCCAGGGAAAAGCCCATTAATTGCGCCACCTTGTTGCCAGCTAAGACTGTGGGAACAGTTGCATAAACCTGGGGCGCAACAAAGGCCGAGGCTACTCCAGAGATAAACTCGAAGATCAGCATTTCAACAAACTTAGTTGAGAGTCCACAGGCCAGGGGCCCGATGGCAAAGGAAACATGAAACCGTTGAAAATGTAGATTATGGCGCAGAGAATGTCTGCCATGATGACGTTAGGTGCAAACGGAACCACAATATAGAGGACCACCAGGCAGCCAAACTCAATCCTGGCGGCCTTGCGGAAGCCAAACTGATTCGTCATCCGGCCGGCAAATACGGAACCAAGTAACTGCCCGCAACCGATCAGGATCATCGCCGTCCCAATCTGACTAATATTCAGGCCAAAGTCATGATTAAACCAGGTCGAGATAAACGAAATGGTGGCAAACGATCCTAACGTATAGACGAAATAGACGACCAACATCTCCCGGGTAGCTGGATTCTTCAAGGCTTGACTGAGGTTACTGAAAAAGGAATGCCCGTTTTCTGATTTGCCAACCTTAGTCTCCGGCAGGTTGAACTGCAGGACAAGGATAAAGATCACTGCCAAGGCTGCCAGACAGAAAAAGGAAATTCGCCAGCTTATCGTGGCCAAGTAGCTGCCGACTGGTATCCCGAAAATCTGAGAGGAAGAAAGGCCAGCCAGGGAAAAGCCCATTAATTGCGCCACCTTGTTGCCAGCTAAGACTGTGGGAACAGTTGCATAAACCTGGGGCGCAACAAAGGCCGAGGCTACTCCAGAGATAAACTCGAAGATCAGCATTTCAACAAACTTAGTTGAGAGTCCACAGGCCAGGGGCCCGATGGCAAAGAATACGAGACCTCCAATCATAATCTTCTTCCGGTCCCGGCCATCCGATAGCGGTCCTGCGATCAAGGCCGTGACCGCATCACCAATCGCATAGGCACTGATTAACAATCCCGACTGAGAGGTGGAGACGTTAAACGCTCTGGCTAGGTTAAAAACAAACAACGCGGTACACAAATGAGGTCCAAAGCCCGGCAAAAGCCGAACTCTGGACCTCTATTTGTGCTCGCGGGGACTCCTTAAGGCTAGCTTGCGTCGAAAAACGATGTCGTAAACGACTTCTGTCTCGCTCCCATTTTCATATTGTTAATGAACCCGCTGATCAGGCAGCACTGGCGGGTTCTGGACGATGGCGCGGGCTGCTTGTTCATCCCTCTTCATCTGGGCAACCAGCTCGTCGGCCCCGGCAAACTTCTGCTCACCGCGCAGGAACTGGTACCAGCGCACCTGCACCTCTTCGCCATAAACCATCCGGTCAAAGTCAAACAGGTAGATCTCGACCGTCAGCTGGTTATGGTCGCCAAAGGTAATGTTATGACCAACACTGGCCATCCCGCCGTACCAGTGGTCACCGATCATGACGTCGACCGCGTAGACTCCGATTCCCGGCAACCGCTCTGGGGTGGGTGTTTCAACGTTGATCGTCGGGAAGCCCAGGGTACGGCCCCGAGCCAGGCCGTGGACAACCAGGCCGGTGGTTTGGTAGTAGTAGCCGAGCTCCTGGTTGGCCGCTTCTACCTTCCCCTGGTCGATCAGCTGGCGGATCGTCCGCGAGCCGACCTTGGCAGCCGAATCATCCGCCGTAAACTTGGGGACCGTGACCACGTCAAAGCGTCCCTTGGCATAACCCGGCAGGAGCTCCATGGAGGCAACATTGGCCGGGCCATAGGTATGGTCATACCCCGCCACTACGACCTGGCTGCGAAAGGCCACCAGGTACTGGTCAACAAAGTCCTGCGGAGCCAGGCTGGAAAAGCTGGAGGTGAAGCTGATGAGGTAGACGATATCAACACCTAGCTGCTTCAAAAGGTTCAGCTTGCGGTCAGTGGTTGAGAGGTACTTGAAGCCGCCCGGGTATTGCCGGTAGGCCACCCCGGGAGCATGGCTGTAAGTCAGCACCGCCAGCGGGAGGCCGCGCTTTTCGGCGATCTGCTTGGCGCGGCGAATGACCGCCTGATGTCCCCGGTGGACCCCATCAAAGAAGCCCATTGCCAGGACGACTGGACCCGCCGGCACAATTTTTTGGTCGAGCGGGTGATGAACTCTAATAACCTGCAATACGGTTGCCCCCTATTTCACTGAAAACATTTTAGTCGGTTTGTAGACCCCGTGCTGCTGATCAAGGTGGTACAGGGCCTTTACCTGCTTATTATACTTCAAGACGACCGAATCCGCAGTGGTGGACACCTCTGCCGGCTTCAGCCAGGCCCCGTGCTGGACCGCGGCCCACTGCGAATCGGACAACTCAACCGCTGGGTAGTCCCGCAGCGCGTAATCCAGCGGGTAAAGGTAGTGGCTGATCGTCCCCGCCGTGACGGCATCCTGAACATCCGTCAGGCTGAGCGTCTGGTCCAGCATGAAGCCGCCGCTCTCCAAGCGGGTCAGCCAGCTCATCGTTCCCGGATAGCCGAGCCGCTTGGCCAGCTCGACTACCAGGGTCCGGACATAGGTGCCCTTGCTGCAGACCACGTTGAACCGGACCCGTTGCTGTTTGATCGTCGGGTCATACTTGCTACTCAGGAGCTCAAACTTGTCAATGGTGACGTGGCGGATCGGCCGCTCCACCGTCTCGCCAGCACGGGCATACTCGTAAAGCCGCTTGCCGTTCACCTTGACCGCTGAATACATCGGCGGGATCTGGGTGATGTCACCGGTCAGCGACGCCATCGCCTTCTCAATGGCCGCCGGGGGGATCTCACTGGTGACCGGCTGGGTGGCAATCACCTCGCCGTCCAGGTCCTCGGTCGTGGTGGCCTCCCCGATCAAAAGCTCCCCCTGGTAGTTCTTCCCCGACTTCATCAGGTAAGGGACAACCTTCGTGGCGCTCCCCACGCAGATTGGCAGGACCCCATCCACGGACGGGTCCAGGGTGCCGGAGTGGCCGATCTTCTTGGTGTGCAGGATCCGGCGCAGGCGGCTGACGCAGTCAAAGCTGGTCATCCCCCGCTCCTTGTATAATGGGATAATTCCATCCATATTGTTTCCTCCAAAATAAAAGCGGGGTTCCGCCCCGCTCCTACTTACTTTTCTTGTTGATGCAACTGGTTGATCAGCTGGTCAATCCGGCTACCGTACGCAATCGACTTGTCCCGTTCGAATTTGATTGCGGGCGTCTTAAAGATGTTGAGCCGGCTCCCCAGCTCGCTCCGGATTAGGCCAGTTGCCTTATCCAAACCGGCCTGGGCCTTCTCACCATCAGATGCCAGATCAGAAAGCAAGCTGTAGTAGATCGTTGCCTGCTGCAAGTCACCAGTGACGTCGACACCCGTGATGGTGATCCCTTGAACCCGGGGATCACGCACCCGCTTCAGCAGGATGTCATCAACTTCGCGCTGGATTTCCCCGGCAAGCCGGTCAACCCGAAATTGTTTACTTGGCATAGTTTTCTCCTTCAGTTTTACTTAACTGGAACTTCCTTCATCCGGTATGCTTCGATGACATCCTTTTCCTTGATGTCATTGTAGTTGGCAATCGTCAGACCACATTCGAAGCCGGCCTTGACTTCCTTGACGTCATCCTTGAACCGCTTTAGACTGCCAAGCTCACCTTCGTAGACAACCACTCCGTCACGGACCAGCCGAACCTTGGAGTCACGGGTGATCTTACCGGAAGTGACCATCCCACCGGCAATGGTGCCGACCTTAGAGGCCTTGTAGATCTGACGAACTTCAACTTCACCGATTGTCTCTTCTTCGTAGACTGGCTCTAGCATCCCCTTCATGGCATCTTCAACTTCTTCGATGGCCTTGTAGATGACCCGGTGAAGACGGATGTCAATGTTGTTGGAGTCGGCCAGGGACTTGGCAACTGGTGTAGGACGAACGTTGAAGCCGATGATAACAGCGTTCGAAGCTTCGGCCAGGGTAACATCACTCTGACTGATGGCACCAACGGCCTGGTGGATGATGTCAACCCGGACACCATCAACCTTGATCTTCTGCAGACTCTGACTCAGAGCCTCTACAGATCCCTGAACATCGGCCTTGATGATGATTGGCAGGGTCTTCATCTGCCCCTTCTTCATCGTAGCAAAGAGGTTATCCAGGGTAACGTGCGAAGTCTTCTGCCGTTCCTTGTCTTGGGCCCGCTTTGCCCGTGCTTCACCGGCGGCCCGGGCTGTCTTTTCATCGTCAAAGACAACAAACCGGTCCCCGGCTTCAGGCACTTCATTGAGCCCCGTGATTTCGACAGGCGTTGCTGGCGTAGCGGCCTTGATCCGCCGACCATTTTCGTTGGTCATCGTCCGGACACGGCCATAGGTGTTACCAACCACGATCGGGTCACCGACGTGCAGTGTCCCTTGTTGGATCAGGACCGTAGCGACGGAACCCTTACCTTGGTCCAGCCGGGCTTCAACAACGGAACCAGCAGCGTTTTGATCAGGGTTAGCCTTTAATTCCATCATTTCAGCCTGAAGGAGGATCATGTCAAGCAGCTCGTCCAGGTTCTTCCCGAACTTAGCGGAGATCTTGACAAAGATCGTGTCCCCACCCCAGTCTTCTGGGATCAGGTTGTACTTGGCCAGTTCTTCGGTAACCCGGTCGGGGTTGGCACCTGGCTTATCGATCTTGTTAACGGCAACAATGATTGGGGTCTTGGCGGCCTGGGCGTGGTGGATGGCTTCGACGGTCTGCGGCATAACCCCATCATCAGCAGCAACCACGAGGACCGTGATATCGGTGATGTTGGCACCACGAGCCCGCATTTCAGTAAAGGCCGCGTGTCCTGGCGTATCCAGGAAGGTAATCAGGTGGTCGTTATAGTGAACCTGGTAGGCACCGATTTCCTGGGTAATTCCACCAGCTTCATGAGCAGTAACGTGAGAGTGACGCAGCTTATCCAGCAGGGTCGTCTTACCGTGGTCAACGTGACCCATGACGGTAACAACTGGTGGCCGGGAAACCAGGTGGTCAGTATTGTTCTGCTCTTCCTCGAAAATCTTATCGATATCAGAAACATCGACCTCAACCTTTTCCTTGGCTTCAATACCGTAATCGGCAGCCAGCAATTCGATCGTATCCTTATCCAGGGACTGGTTCTGGTTGATCATTACCCCGAGCATAAAGAGCTTCTTGATGATCTCCGCTGGTGAACGGTGCAGGAGCTTGGCCAGATCCTGGGCGTTCATCCCCTCGGTGTATTCAAGCACATCCGGTAATGGCTTGTCTTTCCGCTGAGTTGGTTGCTTGTGTTCAACCTCCCGCATTCGGCGGTTCTTATTGTGCTTGTTACGCTTCTTGTTCTTCTTGCCGAAACGGTTGTTGCCCCGCCGGTTATCATTAGAATTCAAGCTGCCGCCGAACCGACCGCCGCCATTATGGTGTTGGTTGTTATTGTTATGATCATTGTGGCCCTTGTGGTCTTGGTTGCCACGGTGTTGATCGTTATTGCGGTGATCCTGGTGTTCGGCATGCTGGTGATTGTTGTTGGCATGCTTGCCATGATTTTCACCGCTCTTGTGTTCCAGATGGTTATTGTTGTTTGACCGGTTTTTGTGCTTCTTAGGACTAGCCGCTTGGTTCTTCTTGGCAGCGTTATCCTTGACGACGTTCCGCAGTTGGTTGGCCTGTTCAGGGGTCACAGAGGACATGTGACTCTTAATTGCCATTCCCTGTTGCTTAGCCACTGTTACCAAGCTCTTACTTGGCATCTTAAGCTCTTTTGCTAGTTCGTAAATTCGTTCCTTGGCCATACGCTCACGCTCCTTATTCCATTGTCGTTAAATCCTCAAACTTTCTTGCAAATCCAGATTGCATCACACCAAAAACGGTTCTTGCCTGACCCGTTGCCTGACTGAGCTGCTTTCTAGTAAATTGCTGGTTGCACGGGACGTGGTAGAAGTTGCACTTATCGGTAAACTTCTTGACGCTCGCCTTCCCAGCATCACTTGCTAAAAACACACACTTTGCCGTGTTAGTTTGAATATTTTTTAATACGATTCCTTCCCCACTGGTCAGCTGACCGGCACGCCGCGCTAACCCCAATAGGTTTAGAATTTGTTGATTATTTTTGGGCATCTTTTCCAAATAATTCCTGCCGTGCTTGCAGGTGGTCCGTGTACTGGATCAATTCATCATAGAATGAGTCATCCAGGGTAACATGGAAGGCCTTCTCAAAGGTCTTCTCGGCCTTGGCCCGCTTAGCGATCTCAACATCGACCGCGATGTAGGCCCCCCGACCAGACTTCTTGCCGGTTGGATCCAGCGAAACTTCGCCTTCCTTGTTCTTGACTACCCGGATCAGTTGCCGCTTGGGCATCATTTCACCAGTGACAATATCCTTACGCATCGGTACTTTTCTCTTTTTCATTATTTTCACCCCGTTGCTTGATTATTCTGCGTCAGTTGATGATTGGTCGGCAGCCGGATCGGTTGCTACGTCATTGCTGGCGTCATTCATGTCGTCCGCCTGGTTTTCGAGGTCTTCCATTTCAGATTCGGACTTGATATCGATCTTGTACTTGGTCAACCGAGCTGCTAACCGGGCATTTTGACCCCGCTTACCGATAGCCAGGGAAAGCTGGTTATCCGGAACAACCACCGTGCAAGAACGTTCAGCTTCCTTTGGTGCTGCTTCAGTCTCAGCCTCGTCATCACCATCGGCTGGTGCATCTTCAACTGGCTCTTCTGCCGGTTCATTGAAGATAACATCTAAGACATCGGCTGGGTTCAGGGCGTTGGCGATGAACTTGGCTGGATCCTTAACGTATTCAACGATATCCATGTTTTCGCCATCCAACTCGTTGACGATGGCTTGAACCCGTGAACCCCGTGGGCCGACACAGGTACCAACTGGGTCAACGTTCGGGTCGTTAGAGTAAACCGCAACCTTGGCCCGGTCGCCGGCTTCCCGCGCGATGTTTTCAATCAGGACCGTACCGTCCTTGATTTCAGGGACTTCCCGTTCGAACAGCCGCTTCAGCAGTTCAGGAGCAGTCCGGCTGACGTAGATCTGAGGACCACGCCGGTCATCGTTGACCTTGGAAACATAGACTTGAATCCGGTCGTGAACGTGGTAGTGCTCATTTGGCATCTTGTCACGGTAGCCCATGGCCCCTTCAACACCGTCACCAAGGTCCACGTAGGTGAAGCGCTTGTCTTCCCGTGAAACTTCACCGGTGATGATTTCGTTTTCGTAGGTCTTGTACTTATCGTAGATGATCTTCCGCTCTTCTTCACGCAGCCGCTGCATCACGACCTGCTTAGCCGTCTGGGCAGCGATCCGACCGAAGTTGCGTGGGGTAACTTCTTCGCGAATCTCGTCACCGACATCGTATCCCTGACCATGAGGGAGCTTGCGGGCGTCCGCCAGGCTCATGAATTCGTTGCTGTCGTTGGCAACGGCTTCCTCATCATCGGTGATCGTCTTGACGGCGTATACCTTGATGTTACCGGTCAGTGAATTAAATTCAACCTCAACGTTCTTTTCGCCGTAGTTCTGCTTGTAGGCCGTCTCCAGGGCTTGTTCCAAAGCCTCGATGATGACTTCCCGCTTGATGCCCTTTTCCTTTTCCAGGTAGTTAAGGGCGTCAATCATTTCCTCATTGACTCTTGATTTGCTCACTTAAGACACTCCTTTAATTAAAACTTAATTGCTAACCGAGCCTGGGCAACCTTGCTCCGGTCAATCACAACCTGACGGTGCTGGGTCTTATCTAGATAATCGAGGGTTAGTTCCTTATCCGTCAGCTTAGTCAGGGTTCCCTCGTAAACTTTCTTACCATCGATCTGTTGGTACAGGGAGACGTGAATGTAGTCGTTGACCGCCCGTTGATAATCTTCTTCATTGCGAAGCGGCCGTTCCGCACCAGGAGATGAAACCTCCAGGAAGTAGGCCTGCGGAATCGGGTCTGGTTCGACATTGTCCAAGGCCTCGCTTAACTGGTCGCTAACCGTGGCACAATCATTCAGGGTGATCCCGCCATCCTTGTCAATGTAAACGCGCAGGTACCAGCTCTTCCCCTCCTTGACAAATTCCATGTCATACAGGTAAAAGTTGTGCTCAGCTAAAATCGGCTTAACAAGCTCCGTTACCGTTTCAACAACAGTACTCAAATGTGTCACCTCCATCGTTTGCAATAAAAAGAGCGAGCATCCCTGCTCACTCCCACGAGTTATTTACCATAGTTAAGTTTAGCATAAAACACTATTAATGACAAACAAAAACGAGCACGTAGACGGTGGATTATCCTTCGTCTGCGTGTTTGTTTGTAATTCACCTAGAACAGGCTCAACTGATTCTCGTCCGGCAGATCATCCAGGACGTGATTTTTGGTAAGGAAATCGATCAGCGTCTTGGAAACCTTCCCCCGTTCGGCAAGGTCTTCCTTAGACAGGAACGGCTTCTCTTCCCGCGCCGCCACGATCTGCTTGGCAACGTTCAGCCCCAGGCCTGGCACAGCTCGGAACGGTGCGATGAGGCTGTCCCCATCAATCAGCCAGTTGGAGGCGTCGGACTTGTTGAGGTCGACCATCTTGAACTTGAAGCCCCGCTCCAGCATCTCGTTGGCCAGCTCCAAGATCGTCAGCAGATTCTTGTCCTTAGCGCTGGCGTCGTTCCCCTGCTCGTTGATCTCCGCCATCCGGTGCTTGACCGCATCCTTACCGTGGGCCATGGCGACCACATCAAAGTCGTCCGCCCGCACAGAGAAGAAGGCACAGTAGTAAACCAGCGGGAAGTAGACTTTGAAGTAGGCAATCCGCAGGGCCATCAGAACGTAGGCGGCCGCGTGGGCCCGCGGGAACATGTACTTGATCTTCAGACATGAGTCCATGTACCACTGCGGCACGTTAGCCTTGCGCATCTTTTCCTGCCACTCATCAGGGATTCCCCGACCGTGACGCACGGATTCCATCACCTGGAAGGAGGTTTCAGAATCCAGACCGTAGTGGATCAAGTCGGTCATGATGTTGTCACGACAACCGATCACGTTGGCAATCGTGGCGGTCCCGTCCTTGATCAGCTCCTGGGCGTTGTCCAACCACACACCCGTCCCGTGCGATAGACCAGAAATCTGCAGCAGTTGAGAATAATTCTTCGGGTGCGTATCGTTCAGCATCCCCCGGACAAATCGGGTCCCGAACTCGGGTAGCCCCAGGGTCCCTGTTTTACTCTGAATCTGCTCCTCGGTCACCCCTAATTGCTTAGGGCTGGAGAAGAGCGACATCACGCCCGGATCATTCATTGGGATGGTCCGCGGGTTGATTCCGGACAGGTCCTGGAGGGCACGAATCATCGTCGGGTCATCGTGACCCAGGATATCCATCTTCAGGATGTTATCGTGGATCGAGTGGAAATCAAAGTGGGTCGTCTCCCAGGCCGCACTCTGGTCATCGGCTGGGTACTGAACCGGCGTAAAGTCGTAGATGTCCATGTCGTCCGGCACGATGATGATCCCGGCCGGGTGCTGACCGGTCGTCCGCTTGACACCCGTGGCCCCCTTGGCGAGCCGGTCTTCCTCGGCCCCCCGGAACTGGACGTCGTTGTCCCGCTCGTAGGCCTTGACGTAACCATAGGCGGTCTTGTCCGCCACGGTCCCGATCGTCCCGGCCCGGAACACGTTCTTTTCGCCGAAGAGGACCTTCATGTAGTTGTGGGCAATCGGCTGGTAGTCCCCGGAGAAGTTCAGATCGATATCTGGCACCTTGTTCCCCTTGAATCCCAAGAAGGTTTGGAAAGGGATATCGTGACCATCCTTCACCAGGAGGGTCCCGCACTTTGGGCAGTGTCGTTCTGGCAAGTCAAAGCCGGAACTGTATTCCCCTTTGGTGTAGAAGTGGGTGTATTGGCACTTTGGACACCGGTAGTGCGGTGGTAGTGGGTTAACTTCAGTGATCCCGGACAACGTGGCCACCACACTGGAGCCAACCGAACCACGGGAACCAACCAGGTAGCCGTCCTTGTTGGACTTGGCAACCAGACGCTGGGCAATCAGGTAAATGACCGAGAACCCGTTCTTGACGATACTGTTCAGCTCCAGCCGGACCCGGTCACGAACCAGCTTCGGCAGCGGGTCACCATACCAGGCCTTCGCGGTGTTCCAGGTCCGGTCTTGGATTTCCTGCTCCGCCCCCTTCATGTGTGGGGTGTACAGGCGATCCTTAACCGGTCGAATGTCACCATCGATCATGTCAGCCACTTTGTGCGTGTTGTCCACCACAATCTCGTGGGCCTTTTCATCACCCAAGAAGCTGAACTCTTGCAACATCTCGTCGGTCGTCCGGAAGTGGACATCTGGCCGGTGGGTCCGGTTTAGCGGGTTGGCACCACCTTGAGAATTAATCAGGATCTTCCGGTAAACCCCGTCGTGCGGATCAAGGTAGTGAACATCTCCGGTCGCCACGACCGGCTTCTCCAGTTCATCCCCCATCTTGACCATGTTCTTCAGAATATCCTCGAGGTGGGCATCATCCGCAATCACGTGCTGTTCCAGAAGCGGGGCATAGTTTGGCTTCGGCTGGACCTCAATGAAGTCATAGTAGCGGGCCTTCCGCAGCGCCGTTGGGTACCCCTTCTCCATCATTGCGGTGAAGGCCTCCCCGGATGAGCAGGCAGTCCCGAGCAACAGGCCTTCCCGGTACTTCGTGAGGACGGTCCGCGGAATCCGCGGTACCCGGTGGAAGTACTTGACGTTGG
This sequence comes from uncultured Lactobacillus sp., assembly GCA_945971245.1. GTDB lineage: Bacteria > Bacillota > Bacilli > Lactobacillales > Lactobacillaceae > Limosilactobacillus. The sequence continues at coordinate 7,984 of CAMFOZ010000021.1, read as the reverse complement.
AGAACGAAACCAGCTTGAAGAGGTTCTTGAGGCCGGCCTGAGTCTGGGCCAGGATGGTAACGTGGAACGGCCGGGCGTGCTTGTAGGCATCGTTTTCGGCCATGTGCTTGTTGAGGTCATCGACGTAGCGAATGTCGTAGCGCTTCTCAGCATCCTTCAAGAACTTGTAGAGCAGGTGACCAGTGGCCTCCGCATCGTAGTTGGCCCGGTGGTGGTGCTCCAGAGCAACCTTGAACCGTTTACTCAGGGTGTTCAGCCGGTAGCCGCGCAGGTTCGGATACAGGAAACGGGCCAGCGGCAGGGTATCGATTACCGGTTCCGTGATCTCAGACATCTTGTGCCGACGGTAACCGGTATTCATGAAGCCCATATCGAAGGAAACGTTATGCCCGGCAATAATGCAGCCATCACAGAAGTCCTTGAACATCTTGAAGACCTCTTCCTCGCTCTTGGAACCGTGGACCATCTCGTCGGTGATACTAGTCAGCTGAGTGGTCTGTTCCGAAAGTGGGAAGCCGGGGTCAATGAACTCATCAAACCGTTCCAGGACCTCGCCATCCTTCATTTTGACCGCCGACAGTTCAATCACCTTATCGTAGATTGCCGACAGACCGGTGGTTTCCACGTCGAAGATCACGTAGGTATTATTCAAGAGCACGTCATGGTTCTCGTTGTAAACCAACGGAATCCCGTCATCGACCACGTTAGCCTCCAGCCCGTAAAGCATTTTAATGCCAAACTTATTGGCGGCCTTGAAGGCTTCAGGAAAGGCCTGCACGTTAGCGTGGTCCGTAACCGCGATGGCCGGCTGACCCCACTCGTGTGCCCGTTGCGCCAGCTCCGTGATCGAGTTGGTGGCATCCATCTGGCTCATCTCGGTATGGGCGTGCAGCTCAATCCGCTTATCATCGGCTGGCGCCTTATCTTTCCGCGGGGTGTGCTTAATTTGGTTGATATCGTAAGCATTGATCACCAGGTCATGCATCCAGGTATCTTCCTGGACCGGACCGCGGACCTTCAACCAGATTCCCGGCTTGATGTTGGCAAACTGGGCCTCGTCTTCAGTATTGCGGGAGAACTTCTTTACCGCAAAGGATGAGGTGTAGTCGGTGATCTCAAAGGTCAGCAGCTGCCGGCCGGAGCGCAGTTCCCGCACCTCAGCGTTGAAGACGTAACCCTCAACGACGACGGAACGCTCTTCACCCTGAATGTCCTTCATCTGAATGACGTTTTCCTTATCACTGATTGCGCGACCCAATTGGGCAGGACCATCAGCTGGTGCCGGAGCTGCCGACTGCTTTTGCTTGCTCTTCGCCCGGGCCGCATTATTCTTCTTGATCTGGGCCATGGCCTTCGCCGCCAGGGCCGCGTCATCGGCCTCGTGCTTGGCTTTCAGTTCCTTAATCTTCTCCTGGGAGGCCGACTGGTCGACAAAGGGATGGATCCGAAACTGCGGGAAGCCCAGTTCCTGGTAGCGGTGCTCAATCTTATCGAGCAGCTTCTGCACCAGCATATTCTTGACGATCTCGTTCTCCACCACCAGGGTCACCCGGCCGTCCTTGACCTCGGGACTGGTCTGCAGACAGGCCTGTTGCAACATGGCCGAATCATGAGCGGTCGTGTTGACAATGTACTCCCAGTAGTCAGCGATCAGTTGCTGGTCGAGGTCGGTCATCGGACTGCTGATCTTGACCTTGACCCCCGCGATATCCTTGAACCCCCGCTCCAGTGCCGCCGTAAACTCCTGGAAGAGGCTGAAGGGAAGGGCCTGGCGAAAGATCAGGTGAAACTCCCACACCCGTGAAGTCTTATGGACAACGACCGACTGAATAGCTGCATTCTGAAAGGCCGCCGTATCTTTTTCTGGAAAGTGAATCTGCTCAAGTAGTTTAGTAAACAGTTCATGCCGATTCAATCCCACACTAATGTCCTCCTATCTAAAAATGTGGCGCAAACTAATTTGATTCAGCTTGGCCGCCACATTTTCTATTCAAGTATTCAACTAATTAATCTTCGCTGTTCAGTTGCTTCAGCAGGATACCAACCGTGTTGGCAACTTCTTCCTGCTTAACCTCAATGGTCTCGCCGGTCTTACGGATCTTAACTTCGACGATCCCGTCAGCAGCCTTCTTACCGATAGTGATCCGAATTGGAATACCAATCAGGTCAGAGTCGGCAAACTTAACCCCGGCCCGTTCCTTCCGGTCATCAACCAGGACTTCGTAGCCAGCGGCCGTCAACTGCTCGTCAATTGCGTTGGCCATGGCCATCTGATCATCCTTTTTAGCATTGACCGGGATGACGTGCACATCAAATGGGGCGATGCTGTCTGGCCAAACCAGCCCGTTCTCGTCAGCGCTTTGTTCGGCAACTGCGGACAGGAGCCGGGTAACCCCGATCCCGTAGCAGCCCATGATCACGTCAACCAGCCGGCCGTTTTCGTTCAGAACTTGGGCCCCAAATTTGTCAGAGTAGTGGGTCCCCAGCTTGAAGATGTGGCCGATTTCGATCCCTGGGGTGAACTTGATTGGGTGACCATCAGGGGCGATTTCGCCTTCCTTAACGTTCCGGAAGTCGCCGAATTCATCAACCCGGAAATCGCGGTCGATGTTGGCATTGATGTAGTGGTGACCATCATCGTTGGCACCACAGGCCATGTTGACCAGGACCTTGACGTAGTTGTCGGCCAGGATCTTAACATCCTCGCCAACACCCACGGGACCCAGAGAACCAGGGTGGGCACCCAGGTACTTAACTGCTTGCTCTTCCGTTGCCAGGGTCAATTCTTCGCAATCCAGGGCATCGGTAACCTTGGCTTCGTTGACCTCGTCATTGCCCCGCATCAAAACCATCACGGGTTGGTAATCATCCTCACCCATCTTGGCCATGAAGAGCATTGCCTTCAGGATCTGGTCAGCATCAATGCCTAGGCTCTCGGCCGCTTCATCAACGGAGTGCGCACCCGGGGTGGCCTTCTTAGTCAGTTCGGCCGGGGCAGCAGTCTGTTGAACACCGGTAAACTTGCTGGTGGCCTTTTCGAGGTTGGCAGCGTAATCGCCATCGGTGTAGGCAATAATGTCTTCCCCTACCTTAGCCGGAGCGGAGAATTCCTGGGAGTTCTTACCACCCATCGTACCAGAGTCCGCCAGGATAACCTTGTAGTTCAGGCCGACCCGATCGAAGATATTCCGGTAAGCCTGCGCCTGCTTTTCGTAGGCTTCATCCAAGCCTGCCTGGTCAGCAGAGAAGGAGTAGCCGTCCAGCATCTCGAATTCCTTCCCCCGCAGGATCCCGTAACGCGGCCGGTCTTCGTCACGGAACTTGTCCTGGAGTTGGTAAACAACCAGGGGCAGCTTCTTGTAAGACTTGATGCTATCCCGAATAACCTCAGTAAAAGTTTCTTCGTGGGTTGGTCCCAGGATGAAGTCCCGGTCACGCCGGTCCTTGAGCTTGAAGAGGTTGTCACCATAGCTCTCATAACGGCCAGATTCCTTCCAGAGGTCAGCAGGCAGCAGGGCCGGCATCATCATCTCAACGGCATCGGCTTTATCCATCTCGTCACGGATAATGTTTTCGACCTTGCGGATTACCCGGTATGCCAGCGGCAGGTATGACCATACCCCGGCGGAAACCTGGTAAATGTAGCCGGCCCGCACCATCATCTTGTGGCTCAAGGCTTCGGCATCACTTGGTGCCTCTTTCTTGGTTGGAATCAAAATCTTTGATTGTCTCATAAAAAAATACTACTCCTCCAAAATTAATTTATCGAATGAAATAACGTTGAATATCGTTCCAGGTAACAAGGATCATCAACAACAGCAAGAGCATGAACCCAATCATGGTAACCACGCCCTCAGCCCTTTCAGGAATTGGCCGCCGAATGATGGCCTCAATGATGTTCAGAAGCAACTTGCCCCCGTCCAGGGCCGGAATCGGCAACAGGTTCACAATTCCGAGGTTAATCGACAGCAGGGCCAGGAAGTTTAACACGCCGTTAAACCCAAGCGCCGTCGCCTGAGACGTCCCGGCGTAGATAGCAACGGGGCCACCCAGGTCGTTGAGACTAAAGCCATGTGTAAACATACTCCCCAGCACGCTAAAAATCAAGCTGCCTGCCTGGACGAACTGTTGCCAACCGAAGAGCAGCCGGGCCTTCATCCCGGTCTTCTGCTCCTCAATGATCCCAATCTGACCAACCTTTTCCTTGCCCTGGTGAACCGTCTTTGGAACAACGGTTACCTGGTGTTGGTGATGGTCGCGCTCATAGGTCAGGCGAACCTTCTTGCCCGGGCGACTGGAAATACTGGTCGAAAGATCGGCCCAATTCTTAATCGTGGTGTTGCCAACCTTAGTAATCCGGTCACCCGTAGTCAGCCCGGCCTTGGCAGCAACTGAACCGGCATTGACATAACCAAGCCGGTTACTATTCGTGGGTACCCCGCTCAGGGTAAAGCCTAAGATGATGAAGACGACCAACGACAGGATAAAGTTATTCATTGGTCCTGCAAAGTTAGTCATCATCCGGGCAGGCAGACTGGCAGAGCGGAATTGCACATCCCGCGGTGCAATCTGAACATGGGTGCCATCTTTTTCGATGATTACCGCATCATGATTGACATCATAATTTTTCAACTGGTCTTCGTCACCATTGACGTAGCCCTTAATCCAAAGACCGTCAGTCAGGTCACAGTCAACAATCTGCAACGGCACCCCTTGAAAGAGGGCCGCCTTATTGCTGGCGTTGATGGTGACCACCTGTTCCTGGTCGTTGAGCTGAACAGTTACCGGCGTCCCCGGCCGTAGCTCATCGAGGTCTTCATCATCGTTCCCGGCCAGACGCACGTAACCACCGACTGGCAATAGCCGAATGGTATAGGTGGTCCCGTTTTTACGCCGCCACCAAATTTTCGGTCCCATTCCGATGGAGAACTCCCGCACCAGAATTCCAGCCCGCTTAGCAAAGAAGTAGTGACCATATTCGTGAACCAGGACGAGGATCCCGAATACCAGGATAAAGGTAATAATTGTTACTATCACATGATCCCCTCTTTAGATTGCAACTCTTAAATAATTCCAAGTAGGTGTAACATCGGCATTACGATCAACATACTGTCAAACCGGTCCAAAATACCACCATGACCTGGCAGGATCTTTCCGGAGTCCTTCACACCATAGAAACGCTTCAGTGATGACTCAATCAGATCACCGAACTGTCCCATGATCGACAGGACAATGGTCAAAAGAACCATTGGCAGCCATGCCCCACCAACTGGCCAGATATACAGGTAGATTGCCAGAATAATCGTGGCCGCAACGGTCCCACCGATCGAGCCTTCCCAAGTCTTGTTTGGACTGATCTTCGGGGCCAACTTGTTCTTACCGATCTTACGACCAATCAGGTAGGCGCCACTGTCGGTCAACCAGACGATCAGCATCCCGTATAAAAGGGTAATAAAGTTGATCGACCGGGCAACGACAAAGTAATGGAAGCCCATCCCGATATAGAGCATTGCCAGGGTTAGAACCCCAACATCATCAAAGGTGAACCGCTGCTTACGCAAAACCGTGTGGAGCAAAAGCAGGACTACCAGGACATAGAAACCAAACCAGCGCGTTGCCACGCTCGGCAGGAAGTCCAGCCAGCTGTCTGGCAAAATCAATAGGGCCACTCCAAGGTAACTGACAATGGCCTCAAAGGAGATCACAAACATCTTCTTCATGACCAGGATCTCTGACATTGCAACGATCCCTAAGGCAACCGCCGCAATTGTCAGCGGCCAGTGCCCATAAACGATCAACGGAATGAAGATCGCCAGGGCAACTACCGCGGTAATTATCCGTGTTCTCATTATCTAACTACTCCTTTACTTATTTACTAACCCGCCGAAGCGCCGGTGCCGACCCTGAAACTCAATAATGGCGCGTTTCAAGGTTTCACCGTCGAAGTCTGGCCAGTGTTCTGGCACAAATTCGAGTTCACTGTAACCAATCTGCCAGAGCATGAAATTACTGATCCGTTCTTCACCACTGGTCCGAATCAGTAAGTCAGGATCCGCCAGCTTACCCAGCGGGGCTGACATCAGGTGATCACTGATGGTCTGCTCCGTGATTGCGGACGGATCAAGTTGGCCATCCTTAACCTCAGTTGCGATATCCCGAACAGCCCGAGTAATCTCATCACGGCTCCCGTAGTTCAGAGCAAAGTTGAGGATCATGCCATCGCAATCAGCGGTGTCCTTAATGGCATCCTTAACGGCCTTTTGCGTAGCCTCAGGAAGACGGGTAATGTCCCCCATCACCATCACCTTAACGTTATGCTTGACCAGGTCGGGAACAAATGTCGCAAAGAAGCGAATTGGTAACTGCATCAGATAGTTGACCTCAGTTGCTGGCCGCTTCCAGTTCTCCGTTGAGAATGCATATAAGGAGAGGACCTTGACGCCAAGATCACTTGCCGCCATGGTCACCTTCTTAACCGTTTGCATCCCCTGCTTGTGGCCGGCAACCCGTGGTAGGTGCCGATGCTGAGCCCAACGACCATTACCATCCATGATGATGGCAATGTGGGCCGGGATTCGTTCCATGTCTAATTGTCGTTCTGTATTTGTGTCTTTCTTATTAGAAAACACCGTCTTCGCCTCCGTTTAGTTGGTTTTGACAAATAATCACCCATTAATTATAAGGCTCTTAGTCCTAAAAAGCTACTTGCCACGAAAAGCAAAAAACGAGGATGGTACTGCCCACCCTCGTTATCAATGAACATTGTTTGAATTAGATCTGAATTAGCCTTCGAGCAATTCCTTTTCCTTGGCACTGGCGATGGCTTCCAGGTTCTTGATCCCGGCATCGGTCTCGTCTTGAACCTTCTTTTCCAGGTCGTGGAATTCGTCGTCGTTGAAGTCGCCATCTTTGTTACCCTTCTTCAGGTCATCCATGGCTTCACGCCGGACGTTCCGTACCGCAACCTTGGCCTTTTCCAATTCAGCCTTAACGTCCTTAGCCAGTTCCTTCCGCCGGTCTTCCGTTAATTGTGGAATGATCAGCCGGATGGCAGTCCCGTCGTTTTGGGGAGTCAGTCCCAGATTGGAGGCGTAGATTGCCCGTTCAATTTCTTCCAAAATGCTGCTGTCGTATGGGGTGATCAGCAGTTGCCGTGCTTCCGGAATCGTGATGGAAGCAACCTGGTTCAGTGGAGTTGGTGCCCCGTAGTACTCAACCTTAACAGAGTTGAGCAAGCTGGCATTGGCCTGGCCGGCACGGATGTCAGCCAAAGTCCGTTGCAGTGCTTCACCAGACTTCTTCATCTTGTCCTTTGCACCGTTTAAAATATCCTTACTATTAGCCATGATTAGTCCCCCTCAATGGTTGTTCCGACTTGTTGGCCGGTAACAACCTTCATAATGTTACCTGGCGTGTTGAGATTGAAGACTACCAATGGAATGTGGTTATCCATTGACAGTGAACTAGCCGTCGTGTCCATGACGTTCAGGTTCTTTTCAATCAGGTCCATGTGCGTCAGGTGGTCAAACTTAACGGCGTTGGCATCCTTGTTCGGATCAGCGGAGTAGACACCGTCAACCCCGTTCTTCCCCATCAGGATTGCATCCGCGTTAATTTCAGCGGCCCGCAGTGCTGCCGTGGTATCAGTTGAGAAGTATGGACTTCCCGTCCCACCGGCGAAGATCACGATCCGATCCTTCTCCAGGTGACGAATGGCCTTACGCCGGATGTATGGTTCCGCAATCTGCCGCATTTCAATGGAAGTCTGTACCCGCGTTGGGACATCGATGGATTCCAAGGCATCCTGCAGGGACAGGGCGTTCATGATAGTGGCCAGCATACCGATGTAGTCGGCCTGGGCCCGTTCCATCCCGAGTTGGGCACCGGTGACCCCGCGCCACATGTTACCGCCGCCGACAACGATCGCAATCTGGACACCCAGGTCGTGAACTTCCTTGAGTTCCTTGGCAACGTCTTTTAAAAC
>CAMFOZ010000020.1 GCA_945971245.1 uncultured Lactobacillus sp. | reverse complement strand
TTGCATATGCTAAATTAAGTATTATTATGCATTATCAACGGATAAATTGCAAGGATAAATTTTAATTTTATTTAAATAACGAAAATGCCATCCCCCTAGCAGTGAGATGGCAAGAATTTATTAAGCCTCAAAGACATCTTGCTGTTTACCAGTCAAGGTAATCTTATCAAGGCCATTGTTTAATTTGTAGTGGTCTGCGTCGACTTTTTCTTCACGGTAACCAGCACGAACAAAGGCATCCGTCAGGTTAGTCATGAATTTCTGTCCGGCAGCAGCAGACTCATAGATCATCTGGTCAAGGTACATTGGTTGATCAGCGCTTTCCCGGATCAGTGTGATCAGGTAAACCTGCTTGCCAGTCTTGTCAATGTCAGCGGTATTTTGCATTAATGACATTATGCATCCCCTCCTAACATCAATTATACCTATAATTCAGCAATAACCAAGCCTTTGTCAGTAATTATTAATCAAAAAATTGATATTGCGTAAGCAGCCTCTTAGAAGTTCAGCCGAATCTGCAAAGAACCCGTTTCGACCATCGAACCCAGGCATTTCATTGCTAGTGCGTAAGCCTGCTGGGCTGTCTGATCGTTAGCTGCCCCTAACTTGGTCTGGAGCTGGTCACCGTCGAGTTCAGCGGCAGCCGTGTCCGTAGTCAGCAGGACGTGCCGACCGGCAGCAATGGTGTTCTGCTTCATCTCTTCAATGGCCGCTTCGTAACGCTTTGGATACTCATCACCGATTGTTGCCAGGGTGTGGGTCATCCAGTACATGTTGCTGATGTCGTAGTGCTCTTTAGTATCACGGTAGGCAGCCGGTGTATCCTTCACATTCGTGTAGAACGGTGCTAAGGCATTATAGGCGTTCGGGCCAAATGCCAGCCAGCAGATTCCCGCCAGCTTTGCGGGTACGTCTGAGCGAATCTGCAGAATGTGCACTTCTGAATTCCGCTGGAGACCAATTGGCCGGAAGGCGTGCTGCTGGGCTGCCGTCCCGAGGTCGCTGTAAGGATCGTATGGCGTGTGCTGGTAGTGGGAACTCAGCGCATACTTAACGTCTTCGATCGTCAGCAGATGTTCTGGCTTACGGGCAAACGGCAGGTCCGGGTCATCCGGCTGCGGATCGGCGCTCGGGTTAAAGAGACGTTGGACGTACCATTGGCGTGGAATGTTGTAACGGTAATCAGAATCATTGTGACTACCGAAGATATGGCGGAGATTATAACCATCCCCACCACCATCAATATCCAGGTGGTGGTCAATGATCAACTGCTCCAGCCCCTCAGCAGCCATTGTGTCTGGTGACTGGAAGTCGAAGTCCGTGACGGCAAACCAGTTTGGGGCCACCACGTAGCAATCATCCGGAACCCGCTGGGCAACCCACTGGTGTCCGCCGATTGTTTCCATGTACCAGACCTCATCCTTATCCGAGAAGGCCACCCCATTTGATTCATAGGTACCGTACTTGCTGAGGTACTTACCTAACAACTGAACCCCTTCCCGGGCTGAGTGAATATATGGCAAGACGAGGGTTACCAGGTCTTCCTCGCCAACCCCTTGCTTGACCAGCGGGTCGATCCCCAGGACCCGGGAATTGGTCGTACTGGTTTCGGTGGCCGACATGGTAACATTGGCCGCGTTGATGCCGGCTTCACCCCAGATCCCCATCTTCTTGGCGACGGACGGAATTTCTGGCACGGCTGTATACCGCATCGGGTTAGCAGGCAGGTCAAACTTGGCCTTATTCGTTACTGACTGATACTGACGGGGCTGCTGATCTGGTTCCACTACAATGAACCGCTTAGGGTTAAAGGCGTGACCGAAGTCTTCGTTCCGTGCTACCAACGTTGAACCATCAGCGGTGGCCTTCTTACCAGCTAAAATTGTTGTACATGGCATAACTAAGATCTCCTTTTTTATCCAATTAGCACCAAAACTACCTTCATTGTAGTCGCTTAATAGACACTTCTCAAATCTTAAAATAAAAAACGACCCAGGATGAGTCATCCAGGTCGTTTCGTAGTTTTTAAATATTAGCCTTCAAAAGCCTTCGTCAATGGTGGAACCACTTGCTTCTTCCGGGAAACAACACCAGGAAGGTTCATCCGGTTATTGTCATCAAGCTTGTGGCCAAATGCTTCCTCAACCTTGGCAGTGTCGTCACCAACAACCAGCAGTTCAGAATCACTGTTCAGGATGTTCGTAGCGATCAGGATGAAGAGCTGGTAGCCATTGGCGTCCATCAGTTCATGCATTTTCTTTTCCAGATCAGCTTGACGCTTGAAGACATCGTCCAGTTCAACGGCGTTTACTTGACCGATCCGCATCTTGGTGCCGCCAAGTTCGAAGGTCTTAGCATCGCCATCAACGATAGTGGCATCGTCCTTGGCATCAACATTGGCACCAGCCTTCAACATTTCAACACCGTACTTCTCGTAGTCGTCCACACCGGCAACCTTAGCCAGGTACTTAACAGCTTCCCGGTCATGGTCAGTAGTCGTTGGAGAGTTGAGCAGCAGGGTATCGGAAATGATTGCGGAAAGCATCATCCCGGCCAGGTTAGCAGGAATTTCAATGTGCTTTTCTTGGAACATTTCCGTCAGGATCGTGCTGACACAACCGTAAGGACGTAAAGTTGCCCACAATGGTTGGGCCGTGTTGAAGTTGGCCAGACGGTGGTGGTCAACCAGGTGTGTAACCGTAACCTTGTCGATGTCGCTGACACTCTGTTGTGGTTCGTTGTGGTCAACCAGCATTACCTTGTCGACTTCGTTAGCAACCGTCTTAACAACCCGGGGTGCCTTCATCCCGAACTTGTTCAGGGCAAACTTGGTTTCATCGTTGGGTTCACCAAGCGCAACCGCCTCAGTCTCGTAACCCAATTGATTTTGGAAGTATGAGAACGCCATTGCCGCCGTGATCGCATCAGTATCCGGCTTTTGGTGTCCAAAAACTAACTCTTTATCCATAAAAGATTCCTCCTGTTTGTTCACATTTTGCACCGATCCATTCCGTGCGTGAACCAGTCTCTAATAGCCATTTTATCATGAATGGCGGTAAACGTGCACAGCTTTCTACCGGTTTGTCAGATATTCTTTAAGAACCGCCCACATCTCTGCATGCTGTTGATTGAAGAAATGCGGCGATTCATGCATACCGAAGTACCTGGTCTTAACCGTCTCACTCGGTTTGGTCGGGTACTGATGATCGGTCGTACGGCAGACCAGGTAAAAGGCATTGACGGGTTGGACCACGTCACCATTTGGGTAGGTATAGGTATCGCTATCCAAGATTTTCAACAAACGTTGGGGTTCAACCGCAAACCCGGCATCTTCCTTAAACTCCCGGATCAGGGTCTGGGAAAAGGTTTCACCAAACTCCATGTAGCCACCGGGGAAGCCCCAATCACCGGTATCCGCTCGCTCCTGGAGAAGAACCTCCCCCTGCTCATTTAACAGTGCACCAGATGCACTAGTCATAATCAGCGGACGGTGACCAACCAGCTGCCGAATTTCCTTGATGTATGCCATCCTTCATCCCCCATTTCTATAAATCACACGTGGCCGCAAAGAAACGGTCCACACTGGCCTTATACGCCACTGCCAGAGCCAGGTGGTGCAGCATCTTCTGCTGGTCAGTCCGGATGGTCGGTGACGACAAGACCTGCCCGGTAAAGGCCGCCTGAACAGCCGCCTCCAATTCCTGGCAGAAGTAGTCATAGGCGTCGCTCCGGTTAAAACGACTGTTCTGCTGGATCCGCACGGCCACCCTGAGATCAGCCAGGGGCAAGATGTTCTTGGCGACCGCAATAAACGCCAGGTCTGCTAGCTGCTCTTGGCCATACAATTTCTTGACGGGCCGCTCAACCAGGTGGTGTTTGACATAGTTGCTGACCATCGCACTGGTCAACCGGACATCCTCCAGTGGTGCTAATCGTTCATTCAGGTAAGCCGTCACCTGTTCTAAGTACAGGCCCATCGTCGGTAACTCCGCGTACCGGGGCATTTGTAGCACCAGCTCCTGTGCTTGTTCCATACTCATTCCTCATTTCAGCGTCCATTGGCGCAAGTTTTAGTTAACCGCACTCGGGGTCTCTTGCAGAATGTTGGTCTGCTTGAGGCGGATCTTGACTGGGGTTCCTTGAGTATCGGTATCGATAACAAAGGTCCCGTTCGACTTGACTGATCCCAGGTGGTGGTCATTAACCGCGATATCCTGGAACATTGGCCGGTCAGTGATCACCTCAAAGTTACCGGCAAAATCAGCGTCATAGGCCAGGAAGTCAGCGATCTGGTGAGGATTCCGTTTAAGCCGGTGCAGGACTAATTCTCCCCGCCGGGAACGGGCACCAATCTCAATCTCGTCAAGCGGCATCTCCTTGAACGCCCCCCGCTGGGTAATGGTGGCAATCCGTTGGCCAGCCGTTACCAGGGCCAGGTCTGCCATGACATCATCGTCCTTTAGGTTGATAGCCCGGACCCCGGCAGTCCGGATCCCCGTTACTGGAACATCCGCCACGTCAAAGCGCACGGCATAGCCATCCCGGCTGATAGCCAGCAGAGACTGGTTCTTATCAGCGGGTTCATAGTAGTCAACACTCACTAGCCGTGACGTGGAGCTCTTCAGCTTGATGGCAACACTAGCATGACTCCGGTACCGTGAGCCCGGCTGGTAGTCAGTAAATGCTGACTGCTTGACCTGACCATCGTTAGTCCCCATCAGGAAGGTTCCTGGCAGGTCGAGCCGGTCAAAGAGCATGGCCTTGATGATCTCCTCATCATCAGCCAATCCGATCGTTTGGGAGATATGCTCCCCAGTATCCTTCCACCGGGCATCAGCGATCTCGTGAACGGGCCGGTAGATGACGTGCCCAAGGTTGGTAAACATGAACAGGTGGGCCAGCGTGTTCGTCTGCTCGATCAACAGTGGATAATCATCTTCCCGCAAACCATTCTCGTCCAGGGCCGAGGCCTTAAACGAACGCAGACTACTCCGCTTGATATAACCCGCGTGGGAGACCAGGACAACAACATCTTCTTTGGCCACGGTCACCTTGGTATCGACTTCGAGCTTTTCAACCTGGTCCTCGATCTTAGTCCGCCGGGGGTTACCGAATTCCTTCTTGATCGCCCGCATCTCCTTGCGCAGGACGGTCGCTAACTCGTGGTCGTCGTTCAAAATCAACTGGAATTCAGCAATCTGCTTATTTAACTTGGCCTGTTCATCCTGTAGTTCGGTGACGTCCGTGTTGGTCAGGCGGTACAACTGCAGGGTAACGATGGCTTCGGCCTGTTCTTCAGTGAACTGGTACTGATCAACCAGGTTCTGCTTGGCATCCTTCCGGTTCTTGCTGGCCCGAATGGTTTTGATGACCTGGTCAAGGATTGATAAGGCCTTGATCAGCCCTTCAACAATGTGCAGGCGGTGCTGAGCCTTTTGCAGGTTGAACTGGGTCCGCCGCCGAACCACTTGCTTCTGGAAGGCCAGGTAAGAGGTCAGAATGTGCTTCAGGCCGACCCGCATTGGCCGCTGGTCGTCGATGGCCACCATGTTGAAGTTATAGTTAATCTGCAGGTCGGTGTTCTTCAGCAGGTAGTTAAGGACCCCCTGAGCGTTGGCCCCCCGCTTAAGTTCGATCGCAATCCGGAGGCCGCTCCGGTCGGTTTCATCGCGGGCTTCCACAATGCCTTCAACCTTCTTGGCTAGGCGCAGGTCATTGATCCGCTTAACCAACTGGGCCTTGTTGACTTCATAGGGAATCTCGGTGACGTTGATCTGCTGCCGACCCCCACGCAGGGTCTCAATATCGGTCTTGGCCCGGACAACAATCCGGCCCCGGCCCGTCTGGTAGGCCTTCTTGATGCCGTCAATTCCCTGGACGATCCCGCCGGTTGGGAAGTCCGGACCGGGGATAAACTCCATCAGCTTGTCGAGGCTAGCATCCGGGTGACTGATCAGGTAGATCAGGGCATCCAGGACCTCACTCAGGTTATGAGTGGGAATTTCGGTAGCGTAACCAGCTGAGATCCCCGTGGCCCCGTTGACCAGCAGGTTCGGAATCCGCGCTGGCAGTACCGTGGGTTCCTTCTCGGTATCATCAAAGTTCAGGGTCATCTCGACCGTATCCTTATCGATGTCCTGAAGCATTAGCCCCGCGATCTTGCTCAAACGAGCCTCGGTATACCGCATCGCCGCGGCTGGGTCCCCATCCATTGAACCGTTGTTTCCGTGCATCTCAACCAGGGGTTCCCGCAGTTTCCAGTCTTGACTCAACCGAACCAGGGCCTCATAGATGGAACTATCACCATGGGGGTGGAAGTTACCCATGACGTTCCCCACTGACTTGGCGGACTTCCGGAAGCCCTTGTCATAGGTGTTGCCATCCTTGTTCATGGCAAACAGGATCCGCCGCTGAACCGGCTTCAGACCATCCCGAATATCCGGCAAGGCCCGCTCCTGAATGATTGATTTTGAATACCGACCAAAACGGTCACCCATGATCTGTTCGAGTGACATGGTCTCGATTTTAGCGCTCTTCACAAAAACGCATCCTTTCTATTCACAATTACGAAAAAGAAAGAGACCGGGCAATTACTCAGTCTCATTATTGCTGGTCATGACTAGCCGTTCAGGCGACCCTTGTTTTCAACCAGCTTATCGGACTCCTGGTCATCACTGAGGGTGAACTGGACGTTCTTCTCAATCCAGTCTCGCCGTGGTTCAACCTTGTTCCCCATCAAGGTCGTCACCCGGCGCTCTGCCAATTCAGCATCCTCGATCCGTACCCGAATCAGGGTCCGGGTGTCTGGGTTCATTGTAGTCTCCCACAGCTGGTCGGCGTTCATCTCACCAAGCCCCTTGAAGCGCTGAAGCTGGGCCCCCTTGCCCATCTTCTTGGTCAGGCTAGTCAGCTCATCATTGGTCCAGGCGTAGGTGATCTTGGTCTTAGCACCCCGTCCTTGCTGCAGGCGGTAGAGCGGTGGTAAGGCGATATAAATCTTGCCGGCCTCAATCATTGGCCGCATGTACTTGTAGAAGAACGTCAGCAGTAGGATCTGGATGTGGGCCCCATCATCATCGGCATCGGTCATGATGATAATCTTGTCGTAGTTGGAATCCTCGACGTTAAACTCTGAGCCAGCCCCCGCACCGACCGTGTAGATGATCGTGTTCAACTCTTCATTCTTTAAGACATCATCCAGCTTGGCCTTTTCAGTGTTGAGGACCTTACCACGTAACGGGAGAATGGCCTGGTATTTACGGTCACGGCCCTGCTTGGCGCTCCCACCGGCCGAGTCCCCTTCGACTAAGAAGAGCTCGTTCTTCTTAGCATTCTTGGATTGGGCAGGCGTCAGCTTACCGGAGAGGTTCCGTTCCTTCTTGCTCTTCCGTTTACCACCCCGGGCTTGATTACGAGCCTTGCGGGCAGCATCACGGGCCTCACGCGCCTTGAGGGACTTCCGGATCAGCATCTGTGCGAAGTCGCCGTTTTCCATCAGGGCATAGTTCAACTGCTCGCTGACGATCCCATCAACGATCTTCCGAGCTTCTGGCGTCCCGAGCTTGTCCTTGGTCTGGCCTTCAAACTGCAGAAGGCGTTCCGGAATCCGCACGGAAACGACCGCCGTCAGTCCTTCACGCACGTCGCTCCCTTCAAGGTTCTTATCATTAGCCTTGAGGAGACCGACCCGCTTGGCATACTCGTTAAAAGTCTTGGTCCAGGCACTACGGAAACCAGCTTCGTGGGTCCCCCCATCTGGTGTCCGCACATTGTTGACGAAGGAAAGAAGGTTTTCGGAGTAGCCATCATTGTACTGAGCCGCCACTTCAACTTCGACTCCATCCTGCTTACCATCAAAGTACAGGATCTTGCCCAGGGTATCCTTCCCCTCATTGAGGTAGGACACGAATTCTTGAATTCCATCCTTGTACTGGAACACATCCTGCTTCTCCTGACCGGGCCGCTTGTCAGTCAGGATGATCTTAATTCCCTTTAGCAGGAAGGCAGATTCCCGCAGACGGTTGGCAAGGGTGTTGTAGTCGTAAACGGTGGTAGTGAAGATTGCCGGGTCCGGCTTGAAGGAGACAGTCGTCCCGTTACCATCCTTGGTCTTTCCCAGTTTCTTCAGGGTACCAACTGGCTGTCCCCCGTCCTTGAAGATTTCCTGGTAGCGCTGGTGGTCACGAACAATCGTCAGTGTCAGGTGGGTCGATAGGGCGTTAACAACGGAGGCCCCGACCCCGTGCAAACCACCAGAGGTCTTATAGCCATCTGACTGGCCAAACTTACCACCGGCATGCAGCACCGTCATAATCACTTCCGGCGTTGGTTTCCCGGAGGCGTGCATCCCAACCGGCATCCCCCGACCGTGGTCTTGGACCGTGATGGCGTTATCAGGTTCAATCGTAACGCTGATCTCATCCCCGTATCCTGACAGGGCTTCGTCGACGGCATTGTCGACAATTTCGTAGACCAGGTGGTGCAGCCCGCGGGCATCGGTCGATCCGATATACATCCCGGGCCGCTTCCGCACTGCCTCTAGGCCCTTCAAGACCTGAATTGAAGAATCATCATATTTTACTTTCTTTGTGGTCACAAAATGACCTCCCATAACACAATTAGTAGCGTATTAAACATATGTTCGATAAAATATTCTAGCATTGCCATTCACCGAACGCAAATCATTTTTGCCGGTAAATCGACAGAGCAGATACATATGAATAATACTCAAAACCGGGCTGTTTCGCAAATCAGAATTATAATCACCGCAAATCCGAGTGGCACAATCCCGGGTTTCATGCTATCCTTGATGAGCAATAATGCAATGATACTGAGGAGTAAAAATTAAATGACATTCAAAATAATCGTCATGATTATCGTGGCCTACCTGCTGGGATCCATTCCCTCAGGGCTTTGGATCGGTAAGTTCTTCTACCACAAGGATATCCGGCAGCTGGGCAGCGGTAACATCGGTACAACTAATACCTTTCGGACCCTGGGACCCAAGGCCGGGGTCGTGGTCCTGGTTATGGATATCTTAAAGGGGACGTTGGCGGCCAGTCAGCCCTACTTCTGGGGAGTCAGCGCCAGTGTCAATCCCCTCTTAATCGGGATCTTCGCCTCCCTGGGCCACACCGTTTCGATTTTTGACCACTTCCATGGTGGTAAGGCCGTCGCTACCAGTGCCGGGATCCTGTTGGCCTACAATCCACCATTGTTTGGGGTTGCCTGCCTGATCTTTATCGGCACCCTCCTACTAACGAGTATGGCCAGTGTCGCCAGCATCATCGGCATCTCGGCCATCTTTATCATCGCCCTGTGCGAGCATGACTGGATTCTTAGCCTGGTCGCCGGGATCTTAACTCTCGTGGTCCTCAACCGGCACAGGAGTAATATCAAACGGATTTTGGCCGGAAAGGAATCAATGGTCGGCTTTGGTCTGGGCCATTACCTACGCCAACGTCACCAGAATAAATAGTAATTTAATATAGAGCAACAAAAGAACCGTTCGGAATTCTGCTATGAGATTTCGAACGGTTCTTTTTTAATACTTAAACTATGACGTACCTAAAATGGCCGAATGCTGAAGTAATATTGGGCGCTCTGCTCAGGGGCCAGCCGATGCATGTCTTGCTTATGGAGCAGCTGACCATCTGCGTTCACGTTATCGGCAATCCCCCACCACGGCTCAACACAGACAAAGTCCGCCTCAGCTGGGTATGCTGACCAGACACCAACATATTGCGTGCCCTGGGTCGTCACCGTTACCCCATGCTGACTGGCCGGATCAGTCAGCGTGGCGGCAAAATTGCTCCCCGCGGTCTTGAAAATTACGGCATCCTTCTTAAAGGTTTGGTGGTTAAGCGCCATCGGTTGATGCATGTCAATCATTTGCGGATGGTTGGAATCATTGTACGCTCCCTGCAGGATAACCCGAGAATAAGTCTCGGCGGGTTGAACGCTCAACTGAACATTACCGGTCCCCAAGGGCATGTTAAAACCGGGGTGGGCCCCGATTGCGTAGATTAATGAGTGCTCAGCTGATGGGTTCTTGACCGTATAACTAACCTGGAGCTGGTCAGCAACCAATTTCATCGTTACTAACAGGCTGAAGGCAAACGGGAACGCCTTTCTCGTTTGTTCATCATCGTGCTGTTCAAACGTTACCTGATCAGCATCTTGGCTGACCACCGTGAAGCGCCGATCACGGGCAAAGCCATGCTGCGTCTGGTGGTAAGTATGACCATCAAAGACGTACTGGTCATCCTTCAAACGGCCAACAAAGGGGAAGAGGATCGGTGCCTGCCGTCCCCAGCTATTTGAATCACCCTGCCAGAGATACTCGCGAGAATCACCGTGACGCTTGATGCTGTGCAGCTGAGCCCCTAATTCGTTCACCTGTACCGTCAATTGATCATTCGTTAGTGTAATCATTATCCGTTCCTCCAATTGTTAAACGATTATCATCATACCTATAAAAAAGTTCCTAACCACACCATAGCAGGTTAGGAAACCCCTTTCAATGATTTTTACTAAGTAAATTTAGTAAAAATCATTGTTTCTATTTTACTATTTTTACTTCTGAACAGCTTCTTGGTAATCACCATTTGGACAAACAACCTGTTTGCCACCCTTGACCTTCTTCTCAACCAGGTAATGGCCATCCTTTGGGCATTGCCGACCGATTGGCTTATCCCAAGAGACAAAGTCACAGTCCGGATAGCGAGAACAACCATAAAAGACCCGGTTCTTCTTTGACTTCCGTTCGACAACGGTCCCCTGGTGACACTTTGGGCAGGTAACACCGGTGTCCTTGACAATCGCCTTGGTATTTCGACACTTTGGGAAACGTGAGCAGGCGTAGAACTTACCATAGCGGCCCATCTTAACCACCATTGGCGCGCCACAGATTTCACAGTCCATCCCCGCCAGCTCATCACGCATCTGGATCTTATCAACCTTTTCCTCGGCATCCTTAACTTCCTTGGAGAACGGCTGATAGAAGCTGTCGACCACCTTAATCCAGTTTTGCTTACCTTCCTCGACCTGGTCAAGCTCACCTTCTACATCGGCGGTAAACTTAGCGTTAACAATCTCTGGGAACTGCTGCTCAATGATCCGGTTGACGATCTCACCGAGTTCCGTCGGTTCAAAGTGCCGGGAGACTAATCGAACATAGTAGCGCCGCTGGATCGTGTCCAACGTTGGGGCATAGGTTGATGGCCGGCCAACCCCATTTTGCTCCAGGGTCTTGATCAGTGCCGCTTCCGTGTAACGAGCCGGTGGTTGGGTGAAGTGCTGTTCTGGATTATCGCTGACCATCTTGGCCGTATCCCCTTCATCAAGGTCTGGCAAGAGGTTATCCTTCTCCTCGCCCCGCTTATAAACCTTGGTGAAACCAGGGAACTTAACCTTAGAACCATTGGCGCGGAAGTTCACTCCGGCCTGTTCCAGGTCAACCGTCATCGTATCGACTACCTGGGGCGTCATCTGACTAGCCACAAAGCGGGACCAGATCAGACTGTACAGTTTGTACTGGTCATTGGTCAGATATGGCTTCATCTCCGCCGGGGTCCGATAGACCGATGTCGGCCGGATGGCTTCGTGGGCGTCCTGTGCCCCTTCCGGCAGCTTTCCCTTGACCGGCTTGATGGCTGCGTATTCACCACCATACTTTTCGTGGATGAACCTAGAGGCCTCATGCTTGGCAATGGAGGCAATCCGGGTGGAGTCCGTCCGCATATAAGTGATCAGCCCCACTGGCGCCCCCTGCTTAATGTCGATTCCTTCATAGAGCATCTGAGCCGCCATCATCGTCTTCCGGGTCCGGAAATTGAGCCGCCGGTTGGCATCCTGTTGCATGGTGGACGTTGTGTACGGTGGCTGTGGCTGCCGCTTACGTTCCTTGCGGACAACCTTCGTAATGGCAAAGTTCTTGCGCTTGTCGAGCTTACCCAGAACCGCCTGAACATCATCATTGTTGTGCAGGCGCACCTTCTTGCCGTTCTCACCATAGAAACTAGCCTGGAAGTGGTCCTGACCATGAGCAAATTCGGCATCGATGGTCCAGTACTCCTCGGGCTTGAATTGCTTGATTTCATTTTCCCGCTGAATAATCAGGTTGAGGGCTACAGACTGGACCCGACCGGCGCTGAGCCCCTTCTTGACCTTCTTCCAAAGGATTGGACTGATGGAATACCCCACCAGGCGATCCAAGACCCGCCGTGCCTGTTGGGCATCCACCAGGTCCATGTTGATCGTCCGTGGCTCTTTGAAGGCTTCCTTGACCGCATCCTTAGTGATTTCGTTGAAGGTCACCCGGTTCTTTTGCTTGTCATCAAGTTTCAGAATATTAGAAACGTGCCAAGCAATGGCTTCCCCTTCCCGGTCCGGGTCAGATGCCAGGTAGATAGCCTTAGCATTTTTGGCGTCCTTCCGTAGTTCCTTAATGACATCCCCCTTACCACGAATAGAGATATAGTCGGGATGGTAGTTATTCTCAACATCAACCCCCATCCGACTCTTAGGAAGGTCCCGAATGTGGCCCAGGCTGGCAACAACCTTGTATGACCGACCTAGGAACTTACCAATGGTCTTCGCCTTTGATGGTGACTCCACGATCACCAGATTTTTCTTTGGTTTAGCGCGCCGGGTAGTCTTCCGACGACTTGTTTTCTTTGTCTTACTTGTCGTTGTTTTGGTTGCCATAAAGTCGGCTCCTCACGTTCTTATTAATTTCTCTTCTATTATTAGCCCATTTAACCATCATCTGTCAAATCAGAAAAGCCATTTTTAAGAAATTAACGTAAAAAGACACAACTAGCTAAATTCGTCAATCAAGTCCTGGGCCCGCAGGATCGGCTTGGCCCCGGCAGCAATCAGTTCATTACAACCTAACGACCGGATAGTATCGATGCGACCAGGAACCGCACAGACATTGCGATTTTCATCCAGAGCTATGTTGGCGGTGATTAAACTGCCACTACGCCGTTTGGCCTCCACTACCAGGAGCGTCTGGACCAAACCAGCAATCAAACGATTTCGCTCGGGAAAACGATAAGCCAGTGGCGGTTCCCCGCGGCCGTACTCTGACAACACTAACCCCCGTTTAGCAACGGCCTGCTGTAACCACCGATTTTCCGCCGGATAATAGCGGTCGAGCCCACAACCGATAATGCCGACCGTCATTCCACCATGTTCCAGCGTAATCTGATGACTCAACCCGTCAATGCCCCGGGCTAGCCCACTGACCACTACTAACTGGTGTTTAACAATCTCAGGAATAAAGCCGCGTAAAATTCCCGCCCCATAGGAGGAAGCATCACGGGCCCCGACGACTCCCAGGCATGGTCTCTGCAGCAGGGCCAGGTTACCAGCATAGAATAGCACTAATGGCGGACAGAAGATCTCCCGCAGCACCGCCGGATACTCGGGATCGACAATTATAATATGGGGATAACCCTGATTTAAGTTTACGGCCCGGTCCAACTCCGGACTCGCCCAATTATTCAATAGGGCGGTCTGGGCACGCAGGGTGAGTTGACATTGCTCAATTAGTCTTGGTAGGTCGTCATAGCAATGAAGCTGGTGGGCGCAACACCATAGGCGGTACTTTGCAACTCGCCCCAGGCCACGGCAAAGACTCAGTCGTAGTAAAAAATCACGTTCTCGTAGCATAAAAAAGAACCTCCTACTAGATAAGTACGAGGTTCATTCTCAAATGCATTAAATTAATTCAAATAATCTTGCACGGGGCGGAACGAACGCCGGTGAATTGGCGTCGCACCATGGGCCGCCAGTCCCGCCAAGTGCTCCTTTGTCCCGTAGCCCATATTTTCAGCCAGGCCATAGCCCGGGTAAACCCGATCATAATCTCTCATCAGGTGGTCCCGGTATTCCTTGGCAACAATGCTAGCCGCCGCTACACTGATACTCTTCTGATCGCCCTTAATCAGGGTCGTCTGGGGAATCGCAATCTTGAGCGGAACCGCATCCACAATCAGGTGGTCGGGCCGGTGATGAAGATTATTAACCGCCCTGATCATGGCATCCTGGGTCGCCGCGTAAATATTCAGCCGGTCAATCGCCTCACGGTCGTTCACGGCAATGCTGACCTCTACGGCCTCGTTGACAATCTGCAGGTACAACTGTTCCCGCTCGTGCCGCGTCAGCTGCTTGGAGTCGGTCACCCCCACAAGGTCAAAATCAGGACGCAGGATCACAGCACAGGTGACCACTGGCCCAGCCAGGGGACCCCGACCAACCTCATCCATCCCCGCCACATATCGGCAGCCCTGTCGCCAAAGCTCCTCTTCATAGCGGAAGCGCTGACGAAATGCTGCTTGAGCCGCTGCCTGGCGATCAAGCCGTCGGTAGAACTGGGTGAGGGCCTGTTGAACCCCCTTCCGTGAGTCCGTAGCTAGAGATTGAACGTACGGGTCTGACCGGTCAGTCAATTGACTGAGCCGTTCGCGAATCTGCTTAACCGTTTCACTCATTGATACCCTCCGCATTCAGATCCGCAGGAACCTCCATGGTGATTGGTCCTAACTTACCCTTTCGCAGGTCAAAAATCAGCCGCTCACTGGCCCGGTCGTAGTCATCACGGAAGCCCATCTTTTGGGTGATCGTCAAGAGAAGGTCCGGATCAGTCACCTCTTCAGCCAGATCGGCATCGCTCAAGCGGTAGCGCTCCTGGAGCTTCTCCGGCTGGTGTTCACGCAGGTAACGCAGGGCAAACAGGGCCACGTCATCCTTAGGGTAGAGACTATCCTTGATCGCCCCACTCAGTGCCAGCATTTGGCCCTGCTTAGCACTGGCGAACTTATGCCAGAGTACCCCGGGAGTATCCAGCAATTCCAGATCTGCTGACGAGCGCAGCCACTGTTGACCAGTGGTGACCCCCGGACGGTTACCGGTAACGGCAACGTTCTTCTTGACCAGGTGGTTCAGCAGGGTCGACTTACCGACATTGGGTACCCCGACACACATTGCCCGAATTGGCCGCTTCTTAAGGCCCTTAGCAGCCTCTTCCGCCATCTTATCGTGAAGGATCTCCTTACTCTTAGCCGTCACCAGCTTAGCGACATTGTGCTGGCGAGAATCGAGTGCTAGGACTGGTTGTCCCTTCTCCTTAAAGAATTGCAGCCACTCAGCCAACCTTTCCCGATCTGCCAAGTCAGTCTTGGTCATGATCAGCAGGCGGGGTTTATTACCGGCTGCCAGAGCAACTTCAGGATTCTGTGAGGAATATGGGACCCGGGCATCAACCAGTTCAAACACGATATCGACTAGTGGCATTTGCTCACGAATCTGCCGCAGGGCCTTGGCCATGTGCCCAGGGAACCATTGAATCACTGCCATATTGATTGCCTCCTTAATTCATTGCATCCAAGTACCGCTGCCAGGCCGTATCAAAGATGGTCATCGATGGCAGATACTCAGCGTTTTCTTCCAGATACTTGGAAATTTCGTCAAAGTCAGTTGACTGTTTGGGAAAGCTACTGTCCAAAAAAGCATTGTTAGCAAACTGCTCAACCTCATCGGCATCAGTTGGCTTCCGCTGTGTCATCAGGTAACGATAGAAACTATCACGCATTTTTACATCTCCTAGTTATTAGTTGGGACGGTGATCAGAAAACGGAAACGGCCGTCCTCCATATTAATTTCCTCTGCCGAGTATTTCAGTGAACGGTGCTTACTGTAGCGGTTCAGGTCAAGGAGAATCGTCTTGTTCTTGGCATCGATCGAAACCCACTTTGGAATATTGTAGTTCTTAGCAATATAACCCATCACAAACTTCAGTGGGATGTTCAGCTGGCCAACAGAAAGGCCCTTCGCTTTTAGCAGGACATTGCCTTCCTTAGTCATCTGTGGGATGAAGTTAATCGCAAAACGGATCTTGACGCCCATGAACTTGGTGTCACCAATCAGGGTGGCGTACTTCTCGCCCACGATGAAGTGATACTTGACCCGTTCCCCCTTTAGAAATTGGTTCAAGTAGTTTGCTGAGAGAGCGTTGACCTGCTTACGATTTAGTGCAACCGTTAATGACGTATCAGTAGCCTGAACTGGTCGACTTACCTCTGGTGCCGGAGCCGGCGCAGCTGCCTTATGGACCACCACGGCCCCGCCGATAATAATCGCTGCCAGCAGGATAAAGAAGGCCCACTTCCAACCATTAAAACTCTTTTTCGCTGTTTTATTCATTGGTTTACCTCTTTACGTATTCCCAACTATGATGATGAACCATCACCTTGAAAAGCCGCTGGGCAATGTGCTCATACCCAGTATGGTTCGGATGGAAGTTATCATCCGTGGAAATGTAGTCGTTTAAGTTCTTATCCTTGTTATCCATCACCTTGATGGCCCGGGTCTGGTTAACCTTCCCGTGGTTAACCTTGTCCTCTTCTGCTGCCAATTGCTGACGAGAAGCCTTTGTCCGGTATTGACCGTATGACATCAGGTGGTCAATGTCAACAAAGTACATCCGTGGGTAATTCCCCATCACCTGCCGGGTCGTCTTGTTCCAGTAGCCAATGGCATCACTGATCGTCGTTGCATCGGGGAAGTAGGTGTAGAAGGGATTATAGATGCTCATCACAAAGATCGGCGCATGGGGATTCTGTTTGCGGACCGCCGTAAAGAGCCGGGTCAGCTTTTTACGGTAGGTCTGGCTGGCAGTCTTGACATCCCCACTGATTCGATCGGGTGAGTCCAAGGCATCTGCCTCCAGCTTCTGCATCAAGTCATTACCTCCGACCGTCATCGTAATCACGTCGGCCTGGCGAAGGTCCTGACGAATCTGCTTCTGGCTATTCAAGCGGTCAAGGATCTGGTCAGAACGGTCCCCACTGACCCCGTAGTTGACGGTCGTTACCGTCGTCTTGTGATAGTGATGTTCAATCTTCTTCTTGATGATCCCGACATAACCGCCATTATTGGTTTCATCCCCTTGACCATGGGTGAGGGAGTCACCAAGGGCCACGAGCTTAACATGCTTACGCTCTACATAACGGGGCTTGTGCACCCTCGCTTGCTCTGTCGGCGAACCAGACTGGGCAATGTTATGCTGATGCCATCCCCAGCCAACGCCTAGGGCAACGATCACAACTAGTATGGCGGCCAACCATCCCTTTTTCTTCACGGACAACACCCCTTTTTAGATAAATAAAAGCGGCCGTTTTTCATGACCGCTCAATTTTTATTCGGTATAGTAAAGAAGGCAGCAAGCACCCATTCCAGTATGAGTAGCAATAATCGGTACTGTCTCCCGAACAATAACCTTGATGTTTGGATAGAGTTTGTTTAAGGCTTCCTTCAGCCGGGCAACTTCCTTGTCTGCCTGAACATGGGAAATACCAATGGCCTTAACCTTTGGACCTGCTGCCATCTCGTCTAACAGCTTATCCCATTCCTTGTGGATGGCCTTGGTTCCCCGGCCCTTCATCAGAATATGGATTTGACCGCCGGAAACCTGAAGCATTACCTTGATGTTCAAAAGACTGGACAGGGCCCCAGCAAATTTGCTGATTCGGCCCCCGGCAACCAAGTTGTGAAGGTTATCAATTGCGAGGTAAAGCTTACTCTTACTGAGGACGTCCTTCATCTTGGCGATGGCATCATCAACCGTTCCACCATTTTCAAGAACTTGCGCCGCCTCAACAACCTGAAAGCCCATTCCCTGGTCGGTCGTCTGTGAATCATAGACCGTTACCTTAGTCTTGGAAAGCTCTGCTGCCTGCTCAGCGGCGTGGACGGTTCCGGAGATGGAAGCCATCATCGTTACACAGAGGACTTCACTGCCATCCTCACCGAGCTTGTCAAAGACGTCCACGAACTTACCGATTGGCGGTTGTGACGTCTTCGGTAAGGACTTAGCATTCTTCATCATTTCAGGGAACTGTTCATTCGTGATCGTTTCCCGTTCTGTGTAAACTGTTCCATCAATCATCACAGTCAATGGAACAATCGTAATGTTATATTTTTGGATTTCTTCTGTGGTCAAACCAACAGAAGAATCACAAACTATTTTTACTTTTGCCATGGAAAATCTACTCTCCCTGTGTGTATATCTATGTTATAATCTATCTAGTTATCAGAACTAGCTATATGGTTTACAAAACTATTATACACATTTTTTAAGTGTCGAATCATTAAATTTGTTAATATTCAGCCTTTAGTATAGCAAATATCATTGAAGAATTCACCGCTGATCATCCAGAAAGGGGTAATTATCATGGTCAGAACATCATCGAATTCACATCGTCCACAGGATCGTCGAGAGCTTTTAATTGAGATTGCCAACGCGGTGACACATGGAATTGGGGCCGGACTAGCAATTGCGGGATTGGTCTTTCTAATCATCCGTGCTGCCCATACAGGGGACCCGATGCGAATCGTCACCTTCACCATCTACGGCAGCATTCTGGTCCTCTTCTACCTTTCCTCGACCCTCTTCCACGCCCTCTACTTCACCCGGGCCCGACATCTCTTCCGGATTTTTGATCACGCAATGATCTTCATCCTGATTGCCGGAACCTACACCCCCTACTGCCTCGTCAGCATCCGGGGCTGGGCCGGTTGGACCCTCTTTGGGATCATCTGGGGACTGGCCGTCTTGGGCGTGGTCTATAAGAGTATCTGGCTCAAGCACAAGAGCAACCTCTCGACCCTGATCTACGTCCTGATGGGCTGGATGTGCATGTTTGCCTTTGTCCCCCTCTGGCAAGCACTGGGTCCCGTTGGCTTTGGCCTGCTCCTGGCTGGAGGAGTGACCTTTACCCTGGGTGCCCTGCTCTACAGCCGACCGACACGCTACACACACCTCATCTGGCACCTGTTTGTCTTGCTGGGGACCGGCTTCATGTACTTCTCTATTTTATTTTACGTTTAATTGCCAATGTTCAAACCAACAGATCGGCTGGGCATCACCATCAGCAGGGATGGTCTGCCGATCAACCAACTGCCACCGGGAATAATCAACCGGTGGCATTTTTGTATCCCCGTGATAGTGACCATTAATCACCGTCCGCTCCAGATCCGTTGCCATTGGTAGCAAAGCGCTGAACACCCCCGCACCACCGATGACACAGGCTGTTTCATCTGCGGGCAGCTGGTCTAAGTAACGTTGTAAAGCTGTTAGGTCATGGACAACTGTGACCCCGGGAACCGTCAGCTCTCGGTGCGTCAGGACAATATTTTCACGGTGCGGCAATGGTCGACCAATTGATTCATAGGTCCGCCGCCCCATGATGATGGGGTGGCCCGTCGTCACCTTTTTGAAGTGCCGCATGTCCGCTGGCACATGCCAGGGCAAGGCATTATCCTTCCCGATCCAGCCGTCCAGGTCTTCAGCCCACACAAAACTGATTGCTGTCATATGGCACCTCCTCAGACTGCGACTGGGGCCTTGATGGCCGGTTCGTGTGTATAGCCTTCCAGCTTGATATCCGTCATCTGGTACTGGTCAACTGGCTTGGGCTCGTCAGGCAGGATGAGCTTGGGAGCAGCATGCGGTGTCCGGGAAAGCTGCTCTTTGACCTGGTCAAGGTGATTCAGGTAGATGTGAGCATCCCCCAGGGTGTGTACAAAGTCCCCCGCCTTGAGGCCGCACTCGTGAGCAATCATCTCCGTCAGCAGGGCATAGCTGGCAATGTTAAAGGGAACGCCTAAGAAAATGTCAGCACTGCGCTGGTAGAGTTGACAGCTCAGCTTGCCATCGTTCACGTAGAACTGGAACATGGTGTGGCATGGTGGCAGGGCCATTGAAGGGACATCCTCAGGGTTCCAAGCCGAAACGATCATCCGCCGAGAGTTTGGCGTCGTCTTAATCTGGTGGATCACATTGGCCAGCTGGTCAATCGTGTCCCCCTGACTGGTCTTCCAGTGCCGCCATTGGCTCCCGTAGACCAGGCCCAGGTCACCATACTTCTTGGCAAACTCGTCGTCATCCAGGACCCGTTGACAGAAGGCCTTCTTCTCGGCCAGGTACTGCTTCTTGAATTCCGGATCCTTCAGCCAACGATGACCAAAGTCCGTCATGTCCGGACCATGGTATTCTGAGCTGGTGACCCACTTCTTGAAGGCCCACTCATCCCAGATATGGTTGTGGTGCTGAAGGAGAAAGCGGATGTTAGTGTCCCCCCTCAGAAACCAGAGCAGTTCACTCTTAATCAGGCCAAATGGAACCTTCTTCGTGGTCAGCAATGGGAAACCCTTGCTGAGGTCAAAACGCATCTGGTAGCCGAAGACTGAGCGGGTCCCCGTCCCCGTCCGGTCGGATTTCTCGTGACCGTTCTCCAGAACATAGCGGGCCAGGTTGAGGTACTGCTGTTCATTAGTGTTTTCTACCATATTTGTCATCATACTCCTTGCTTTGATTGGTAATAATATAACACAATATTACGAATGACGTTGGTCACTAAAGGCCATCATCAAAGCACAAAAGCCGGCAGAGCGTTCCTGCCGGCTTTTTTAGATTTGTGCTAAATTTGTGCCAAAAGTATATCCTTAAAGCTCTCAATTTCTTGGCAAAGCTGTAGTTATTGGCTTCGTAAGCAATACTCAGTTATTCATCGACAGAATATTTTCGATTTCAGAGGTATATCACTCATATATCAAACACTGCTCACGATACTATATTAATAGTAGATTTGTGCAACCAGTATGCAGCGATATATCAAATAGTGCTCAAAGATTTTCCCCCTGGAGTCCCCCAGGAAGACATGAAAGACGACACCCTCATTTGAAGGTGCCGCCTTTTAATTAAAATAATATTAGTTAGAGTTGTTACATCAATACAACCACAAGTAACAGCGCATTAATTATACCACAAAAAGCCCGAGCAGCCACATGGCCACTCGGGTTCGTTAACTTGAGGGGAGGATTCACCTCCTCATTATTTAATTCCCA
>CAMFOZ010000019.1 GCA_945971245.1 uncultured Lactobacillus sp. | reverse complement strand
CGGTCCCGGCTGGCTGCCCCTCAAGGCTGTCGGGACCAGCCACCCCGGTAAAGCCGAGGCCAACATCTACCCCCAGCTTCTCCCGACTCTTCTCGGCCATCTGCGCAGCGGTCTCTGCACTGACCACCCCATGCTTTTCAATAATCTCTGGATCGATTCCCAACAGCTGCTCCTTGGCGGTCGCTGCATAGGTCACGAAGCCACCATCGAAAACATTGGAAGCTCCCGGAACCGAACAGATCGTGCTCTGGAACATCCCACCGGTCAGACTCTCGGCCGCCGTTACCCGAAGGCCGCGTTTACGCAGCAGTTTTACCACCACGTTGGCAAGTCGACAGTCATCACCTACCCCGAAGAAGAATGGTGACTCCTTCTCAAGGATTTTCGCCTGGGCAACATCCAAAAGTTGCGCTGCTGTGTTTTGTGGCTGATCACGCACGGTCATCCGCACCTGAATAGCGTCCGGCTGAACATAGGAGGTGATCGTTACCCCGGTCAGATCAGCGGTTACTGCGGTAATCTCATCCATCAGTTGGGACTCTGGCCGGCCAAAGAAATTCAGCGTCCGGCTGGTGATCTGGACGTGCTGGCTCACAATTTTAGCTAGTCGGGGCATGACTTCCTGGATAACCATCGGCTTAAATTCACGTGGCGGTCCTGGCAATACCACGACCCGGTGACCGTCCTGCTCATACCAGCTCCCTAAGGCCAGGCCCACCGCATTCTTTAACGGTGAACCACCACTTAGGTACTTAGCCTGCTGGATGTTCTCCGGCATCATCTCCTTATGCCGCTCAACGAAGGTTCCCTTAATCCACTGCCAATGGTCCTGGTCCACCGTTAGATCGGTTCCCACGGCTTCAGCGACCGCCGCCAGGGTCACGTCATCCGCGGTCGGCCCCAGCCCCCCACAGACAAACACCAGTGGCGACCGTTGCCAAGCCGTCTGAATCGCATCTACCATCAGGTCGTGCTGGTCTGGAATAGCCAGCTGACGGTCCGCTGTAATCCCGAGCGTCGCTAACTGCCGGGCAAGCAATGGTGCGTTCGTGTTAACAATTTGGCCGAGGACAATCTCCGTCCCGACTGATATAATCTCAGCATTCATTCTATCCACCCCTATATAGTTAATACGTAAATTATAATCCGCCATACTAAAAAAAGCTGGGAGAAAATCTCACCAGCTTTATTATTTTACTTGAAACCGTCGGAGAAGACGCCCCGTCCTTGGATGAAGTAATCAACCCCAGAGTAAACCGTGAAGAACAGGCAGATGTAGAGCATGATCTGACCAAACGGAATTCCCCAGATGGCAAAGATCACGTTGTTTAACAGTAAGAAGATGATCGCAATGAATTGCGTCGTCGTCTTGATCTTACCAGGCATCTTGGCAGCCAGCACGATCCCACTCTGTTCAACCAGCAGAAGACGCAGACCTGTTACAGCCAGCTCCCGCCAGATAATGATTGCCGTGACCCATGATGGTACGACTTGGTTACCGGTCAAGACGATAAAGGCCGTCATGACAAGTAGCTTGTCAGCTAATGGATCGGTAAACTTACCAAAGTTTGTTACCAGGTGGTCGCGGCGGGCGATTCGCCCATCCAGATTATCGGTGATCGTCGCTGCAATAAACAGGATAGCCGCAATCAGCTGGGCAACCGGAATCGTGGCCCCCCAGAAGGTTACACTCCCCCATGACAGTGGTACCACCATCAAAATCAAGAAAAATGGAATGATGATTAACCGGACAACGGTTAATTTATTAGGTAAATTCAAAGTCTCATCCTCCAATTAGCGTGTCTGCGTGTTTGTCTGCTGTTGTTGGTTATTAGCATTTGAGGTTGCCGTCGTGGACTGCCGGTTAGCGGTATTGTTGGTACCCTGCTGACTAGCAACACTACTGCTCGTTGATGGCCGTTGGCTGCTCCCGGTACTCGTCGTACTGCTGGATGAGGATGAGGAGCTGCTGGACTGCTGGTTACCGAAGTTAATTGTAACCGTCCGGGTGTTCTGGTAACGACCATTATCAGTAAAGTCAATCGTCTGGTTACCGATCCGCAGCTTAGTTGAACGGGCATTGCCAACCGTAATAACCAGGCTCGTCGTGTCCTTATTAACCTTAACACTGGTCTTTTCGTTGGCATTTAAGGTCCGGTTCAACAGACTGTTGTTGTTAGCCTGTACCTGCATCCAAGCCCGATCTGCTGGGTTAATCTGCAGGGTCGTGTCGGCAGTAAGCTTGTCGGCCGTGTAGGTCACGCTGGTATCATTGCGGCTGGCCTGCTTGAGCTTGATCGTATCCTTAGCCGTCTTCTTAACAACCTTCTTGCTGGATGAGGAGGCCTTCTTCCGGCTCTCACCTGAAACGGAGACAGAGCTGTTGTCGATCCGGGTAGAAGAATCCCGGTGACTCCGGGCAATTGCGGTGAACCAGATTGCCGCCAGAACCAGGATGATCACCACAGTAATGATGATGGTCGGGACGTACCGCCGACTCCTATTAACCTGGTTGCTAATCGTCTTCCGCTGACTGGCCCGTGACTCCACCGCCTGTGCAATATGGTCGGAGTATTCAGCCGTCTTGGCCTTTGGCAGGTCATCTTCGTATTCCTTCAGCAGATCGTCACCGTCGAGGCCAACCGTGTTCGCATACTGCTTGACAAAGGCCCGCACATAGAAATCACCTGGCAGTTCGTCAAACTTCTCATCTTCAATCGCAATCAGATACCGCTTCTGAATCTTGGTAATCTGCTGGAGGTCGTCTAGTGTGTACCCTTTGGCCTGACGAGCCTTCTGCAGCTTCTTACCAATCTCAACATGCTTTTGTTGTTCGCTATTGTTTTCACTCATTAGCTTATCTCCATTTTAATTATTCGCTTATCCTTGGACATTATATCATGTTCTCTTTAGAACTGAAGTTAAGAAAAGGTATCGTTATTGGTGTTGTGGAACAACCTGGTAAACCGAAATTCCCTGAGGGGTAATAAACTCCTTGGCTACTTGGTAAAGGTCCTCCAGGTTAATCGAGTTCAGGGTCTGAATCTCATCCATCAGGTTGGCCCCATCAAAAAGACGACCAGCATAGCGGTTAGCGATGGCTTCTGGAGAATCCAGGAGGCCAATCAGACGACCGAGTTCGGCCCGCTTGATACCGTTAAACCGCGTCCGCGCCGCATCGATCTGCTTATCGGCGCTCTCCAAAATTGCCACAATCTCATCGGCAAAGCGTTCCATCTGGTCGGTATTCGAACTGAAGTAGGCAAAGTGGAAGCCGCGCTGCATCTCAAAGCTGTAGCCAAAGGAGTCATCAAGGATCTCGTTGTTATAGAGCCGGAGATAGTTATCCGACGTATCATCAAACAAGACATCCAGCAAAAGGTCAACTGCCAACTTATAGCGTAGTCGCTCACGACCGTCGGCAAACTTCTTAATGCCGCGCAGCCCAACCATCACTTTCGGCCGGGCGATGTTCATCGTCAGCGAACGGAATGGGATAACGTCGTGGGCGGTCGGATCGTTCAATTCAAACAGCCGGCGCGGTGTTTCGGCCGGTAAGAAGGTCTTGGCATTTTGATTCTGTTCAATCCAGGCCAGCGTCTCATCGGGATCCAGGTTCCCAACAATGAACAGGTTCATGTTCTCCGGCTGGTAGAAGGTCCGATAGCTCTGCATCAAGATCTCTGGGGTAATCTTACTAATCGACTCCACGGTCCCCGCGATGTCGATCCGCATTGGGTCATGTGGATACAGGTTCCCAATCAGGCCCAGGTAGAGCCGCCAGTCGGCATCATCATCGTACATTTTGATCTCCTGGCCAATGATCCCCTGCTCCTTTTGAACCGTCTGGGTGGTAAAGTAAGGGTCCTGTACAAAATCAAGCAAAACATCCAGGTTCTCGTGCAGGTGGCTGGTAGTGGAGAAGAGGTAGCTCGTCTGCGTAAAGCTGGTGTAGGCGTTAGAGTCGGCCCCGAGCTTACCGAATAGGTCAAAGGCATCGTGATCAGCCTTCTCAAACATCTTGTGTTCGAGAAAGTGGGCGACCCCATCAGGGACCCGCACCGGCTCCTGCTCATGGTACGGAATGAAGTGGTTATCAATTGAACCAAAATCCGTCGAAAATGTCGCGTAGGTCTTTTGAAAGCCCGGCATTGGTAGCAGCTGAACGAGCAGGCCGTTTGCGAGCCTTTGCCGGTAGATTGTCCGATTAAATTCTTGATACGTTTGTCTATCCATCTGTTTATTTCTCACCACTCAATAAGTAAATTGCCTGCATCTTCACCATCTTGGCCACCCGGGAAACATCTGCCGCGGTTACCGCGTTGATCTTCTCGGTCACAGCCGTTTCCGGTGGTAAGTTTAATAATGCCCGCAGGAGTTCACGACCCAGGAGGTTATTGGCCAGATCGTGGCTAGCACGGTACTGGTTGACTAAACTATCCTGCACCTCAGCCAGTTGCCCGGCACTAAACTTGCCCGCGCAAAGCTCCTCCAGCTGTTGGGCAATCAAATCCTCAACCCATTTAGCATCCCCCGCCTGAATCCCGGTTTGGATTCCCAAGAAGCCGGTAAATGGCAGGAGCCGACTCGTTGCATAGTAGGCTAAGCTGGCCTTCTCACGCACATTGGTAAAGAGCTTAGAATATGGGGTGCCACCAAACAAGCCGTTAAAGACGAGGCCAGCATAGTAATTATCATCCTGATAGTAAACGGGCAGCTGGTAACCGAGGTTCAACTTGGCCTGAACCACTGGCTGGTGCTCAACCTGCCGCTGAATAGTCGGGTAAAGGGCCTGCTGGTAGAAAGGCCGCATGGTCCCTACCTGCCGAGGAGTAAAGGGAAGCTGACCGAGTGCTTCTTTAACCGTCGTTGGATCAACATCCCCCAACACGAAGATGTCCACCCGGTCATGCTCAATCATGTCTTGGTATACCTTCACCAGGTTCTGGGCCGTCAACTTAGTTAGGTCGGCTACTTGGCCAAAACTTGGTACCCGCATAATTGAATCATCCGGGTAATAGAGGTTCATCAACTGCCGGTTAGCATAGAATTGCTTGTCATCGTACAAGGCCGTGATGGTCTGTTCCAGATTGTGGGCCTGGATCCGGAAGGTCGGGCCATCAAATTCATTATCATCAATCAATGGATGAAACAGGATCTCATTGATCAGGTCAACTACCTGGTCAAAAAGGTTCGTTCCCGCGATCTGGTCATTAACAAAACTGGCCCGCAGCCGCACCGTATGGAGGCTGCCAACCCGGCCAACTCCCATACCAACGTAAGCCCCGTAAAGGTTTGCAAGTTGCCGGGCCAGCGCCGTCTGGGTCGGGTAGCGGTGAGTACTGGTCTCCAAGAGGTTCGCCAGAAGGTTACGAGCTGTCGCGTTATCACGAGTCTGGGGAGTAGTAAATGTAATCAGAACGTGCGTCATCTTAAATTGCTGGGTGGGAATAACATGGAGACCCACGCCACTGGCAAGATCAAAATGCACTGTGATGTTCTCCTTTCCATTAAATCAAACGTTTGTAAGCAGGAAAAACGTTCGCCAAACTTTTTTGCCGAATTAGTCATACTGAATAATGATACGTTAAACCAGCCTAAATTACAAACCAATCCCGGCATTTCGGCTAAATTATCCCAAAAAGAAAAGGAGCAAAGCAGAAGTCGCTTACGACTTCGTTTTCGCTTCCTTAACTTTAACTAATTAATTATTGTCAGAACCGAGGAAGGTACTGTTGGTACCAAACCATTTTTCGTTGATCTTCTTCAGCTGACCATTACGCTGCAACCTGCCAAGACCAGTGTTGATCTTCTTGCGAAGGGTCTTATCCCCTTTACGCATCCCAACCGCAAAGTATTCAACTGGGAACTGGCGGTTAACCTCAACCCGGTAGTCGGCCGGATTCTTCTGGTGCTTGACGTAGTAGTTGGCGTAAACCTCATCCATCAAGATTCCCTGGATCCGTCCGGCGTTCAGGTCGATAAAGGCGTTCGGGAAGGTATCATACATCACGGGGGTCTTTCCCTTGATCTTATCCTTCAACAATTTCGGGTGCTCGTTTAGGACCGTATCCCCAGTGGAACCCGTCTGAACCCCCAGGGTCTTCCCCTGCATGTCGTTGAGGTTGTTGATGTGGTCACGCTTCAGGGTAACCAGGACCTGCCGGTTAGCCAAGTAGTAGCGACTGAAGGCGACCTTCTTTCGCCGACTAGCATTGACGGAGTAACCGTTCCAGAGAAGGTCAATGGTGCCGTTTTTCAATTCGGTTTCCTTCATCGACCAATCAATTGGTTGGAAGTCAACCTTGATCCCATATTGCTTGAAGACCGCCCGGGCCAGGTCGACGTCATAACCGACCAGCTTCCCGTTCTTCTGCCGGAAACCCATTGGTACAAAGCTATCATCGAGCCCGACAATGACTTTCTTCCGCCGCTCGATCCGAGACCAGGTATCCTGGTGGTTGGCTCGGGTGGTAACACTCTCACAGCCGGTCAAGCACAAGGTGGGGATCAAAAACAGCAGTAGCAGCCAGATTGCTTTGAACTTCTTCATACGCTGTTCCCCCTTTTATGCCTGCTTCTTATCAACATCCTGAACCTGGTCAAACGACTTATCGAGGGCCTTAACCTTCAGGATGTCATCCGCGATCTCGTTGGCAAAGTCAAAGTCGTGGGTAACAACCAACTGGGTCATCCCATCCTTCTTCAAGCCCATGATGATCTTGGCAACTTCTTTCCGCATCTCTGGGTCCAGCGCAGAAGTTGGTTCATCATAGCAAAGGATCTTGGGACTCATTGCCAGGGCCCGGGCAATGGCGACCCGCTGCTTTTGCCCGCCAGACAGCTGCCACGGGTACAGGTCACCCTTGGTACTTAACCCCAGTTCCTCAAGTAATTTCTTAGCATCGGCAATGGCTTCTTCCTTTGACTTCTTCAATACCATGATCGGGGCCAGCGTGACGTTTTCCATCACTGACAGGTTAGGGAAGAGGTTGTAGTCCTGGAAAACGACTCCGATCACCCGGTCAGACTCTGCCGTTCCCTGGGGATCAAAGGGTTTCCCATCAATGAGGAAAGTTCCCTTGTCGGCTTGCTCTAATCCCGTGATGCAGCGCAGCAGGGTCGTCTTCCCCGCACCAGATGGACCAACGATACTGAGGATTTCGCCATCTTTAACCGTTAAGTTAACATTATCTAAGATGACCCGGTCACCGAAACTCTTGTATAAATTCTTAACTTCTAACATTGGCAATTCCTCCTATATTACTTGAAGTATGAGTAGCGTTGTTCAACCTTACGCAGAACCAGGGTGCAGATCCCAACCAGGATCAGATAGATCACGGCAACCAGCAGCAGTGGTACCAGGGTGACATCCCGGGCCGTTGCGACGTTGCCGGCCCGCAGCAGGTCGCCCAGACCGATAACGTAGACCAATGAGGAATCCTTAACCAGGTTAATCACTTCGTTACCAATTGATGGGATCACGATCTTGACCACTTGAGGGATCACGATCTTACGTAGGGTCTGCCAATAGCTCAACCGTAGAACCCGTGCCGCCTCGAATTGACCCTCATCAATGGCTTGGAAACCACCACGGAAGATTTCAGCAAAGTAGGCTGCGTAGTTCAGAATAAAGGCTACTAAAGCGGCATCGTAACGTTGGAAGACAATACCGATGATCGGTAAACCATAAAAGACAAAGATCAGTTGCAAAAGTAATGGAGTCCCCCGCATCAGCCAAACATAGATTTCAAGGATCCATTTTAAGGGTTGAATCTTAGAAATTAATCCCAGGCTGACCAGAATCCCCAGCGGCAGTGAGCAAACCAGGGTCCAGAAAAAGATCTGTAAGGTTAACCCTGCCCCTTGTAATAATGATGGCAAAATCTCAGTAACGTATTGCATATCAATTCCTCCTTCATTCTCAAACGCCAAACGATAATAAACAAAAAAGCCCCCTAGGCCAATAAGCCCAGAGGACGAATCAATCGTGGTACCACCCCATGTTCGTGACCGCTTCACAGCGACCACCTCGTTAAGTTCAATTTTGAATTTGCTAAACAAAAAACGCCCTCGAGCCAAATGGCTACGAGGGCGTTTCCGCGGTTCCACCTCATCTTGTTGACCCCTCACGAGTATCAACCTTAGCGAGTTCAAAATTAAACTCCGTGCTGTAACGGGCTTCCCCGGGTTCCCCTACTATTGATTCAAGGAACCAACTCACAGATGTGATTCAGGCATTTTAGAAGGTCCCTTCCCATCTAACGGGACTCGCTTAGCAACTAACACTACCCTACTAGTCTGTTCATTGTCGTTCGTGATATTAATTGTGTTGTATCTTACACTCTTCCCCCGAACTTGTCAAGCCATCCTAGGCAGTTTTTTCATCCGTAGCCCAGTTAAAGATTGCCTGGATCGGCCAATAGAGCACCACAAAGTATACCAGGTTAAGGGCCAAAGTAGGGGCCAAAACATAGATCAAGTAGTCCCCAAAGGATAACGACGTCACGCTAACCAGTGAATAGGCCCAGTAATTAAGCGTCATAAAGACGACCAAATCAATGAAGAAGATCATGATCATCGATAAGAATGATGAACTAAAGTACTTGGACAGGATCGTCGTCAACCCCACAATACATGGAAACAGGAACATGTACAGGCCCAAGATACCTGAGCTATACAGGTCCGCAACAATCCCTGCTGCTACGGCAAACGGGATTAACGGAATCTCCACCCCGTTTTCAAAGAAGTAAGCCAACGTCAGCCACAGGAGTACTAGTTCACTAGCCATGGAGTATGGATAGTGAAAGAACAACGGTGCCCACACGTGACTCAGTGCGCCATCCAAGAACAGACAGACAAACAGCCCGATGGGAAAAACATATTTTAATCGTGATAATCGATACATGCTTCATCACTCCTGAGATGCCGATTCAGCAACCGTAACGATGTTGATATCATTAAAGTTCGTTGCCGGAGTAATATAAACTTTCTGGGCAAGACCATAGTCATCCTTGCCGACCCGTGCAACCTTACCAACATACAGGCCCTTAGGAGTAATTCCACCCATACCGTTGGTGGTTACCCGGGCCCCTTTCTTGATCTTGGCCTTGGAATTAACCTGACCCATGACCAGCTCACCACGAGAAGCACTGTAACTGGTAATAATTCCGTTGACAATCCCGTCCGTGCCGTGGATTGAGATCGCAAAGCGGTTAGACGATTCATTGGTATCACTGAGCAGTTCAACCTTACTGTTGGTCTTATTAACCTCAGCGATTCGGCCAATCAATCCACCATTACTCATTACTGGCATATTCTTCTTGATGCCACTGGACTGACCCTTGTTAATTACTAATTGTTGCTGCCAAGCCGATGGTGTCCGCATCAGAACCGCTGCCGTGACCGTGTCATAGTCAGTCATCGAGTTGTTAAGCTTGAGCTCCTGCTTCAGCTGTTTATTTTCGTGAGCCAAGGCTTGGTTACGAACCTTTGTCTGAGCAAGGTCCGTAACTTGTTGCTTCAGCTCCCGGTTCTCCGAATAAGTATTCATCAGGTCATTGACCGAACTAAAACTAGTCTGCAACCAATTAACCGGTAGGGCGACGGCACTATCTGCAAAGCCAACAATATCATTACCAAACTGCTGAATCAGTGGTGGCGTATTCCGACGATTGCGCATGGCAATTGAGCCCGCCATTAAACCAAAGCAGACAACCAGAATTACCACAATAATAACCAACCGGCGATTGGAAAAGAACTTGCGCATGATAATCCTCCAAATGTAATTTACAAAATAACAAAAGCGCGGCTAGACAAAACAAATCGTTTTGCGACCAGCCCCGCCCATTTCGAGCATTCTATATCTCTGCCCGCTTTTATTACTTCTTCTTCATTACGTCAATACTCTTAAGGGATTCACCAGTCCCGATTGCCACACAATCCAGTGGATCATTAGCAATAAATACTGGTACCTTAGTAGCATCCGCAATTACATCTGGCAGGTGTTTCAGCAATGCGCCCCCACCGGTCAGAACGATCCCGTGGTCAATGACGTCCGCGGCAATTTCTGGTGACGTTTCTTCCAACGTTCCCTTGATAGCCGTGATGATATTTTCAACCACATCTTGAAGGGCAATTGAGACGTCCTTGGCAGAAACCTCCATTGTCTTTGGCAGACCAGTAACCAGGTCCCGGCCACGGACTTCGGTCTTACCCATCTCGTCAGCCGCCTCAACGGAAGCAGAGCCAATGTCCCACTTGAGCTTTTCAGAGGTCCGCTCCCCGATCAAAAGGTTCTTGTGTTGACGGACGTATTGGGCAATGGCATCGTTCATTTTGTCACCAGCCATCCGAATAGAACGGCTAGAAACGATCCCACCAAGTGAAATCGTGGCAACATCAGTGGTCCCACCACCAATATCAACAACCATGCTACCAGTTGGATCCATGACTGGAAGACCAGCACCAATAGCAGCGGCAAAAGGTTCTTCGATCACGTAAGCATCACGCGCACCGGCAACCCGGGTAGCATCAATCACTGCCC
Source organism: uncultured Lactobacillus sp. (assembly GCA_945971245.1). Lineage (GTDB taxonomy): Bacteria > Bacillota > Bacilli > Lactobacillales > Lactobacillaceae > Limosilactobacillus. The sequence continues at coordinate 11,907 of CAMFOZ010000019.1, read as the reverse complement.
GCTTTTCAACTTCAGTAATGCCACTTGGTACACAAACCATGACGTATGGCTTACCATTGCTTCCGCCTAAGGCCTTTTCAATGTAGTACTTCATCATGGCAACGGTCGTGTCGTAATCAGCAATGACCCCATCTTTCATCGGCCGAATGGCTACGATGCTCTCTGGTGTCCGACCGATCATATCACGAGCGTCTGAACCGACAGAGATCACTTCATTAGTTTTGGCATTACGCGCAACAACTGATGGTTCACGCAGCACAATTCCCTTACCTTCAAGGTAAACGATTGTGTTGGCGGTCCCCAGGTCGATTCCTAGATTTTTGGTTCCAATTCCTAGCAATCTATTTCTTCCCTTCGTTTTTTAACTGATAAATTCAAATTAATATCGTGGATATTATACCATAGCCAGTAAAGACATTCGAACATTAATATACATTATCAGTCCCCCGAAGGATAATTTTTCAGACGAAATTAATTTTTTCTTTAACTTTCAACCTGCTGCTCCTGTTCGCGCCAACTGTAATACTGATCATTACCCACGATCATGAAATCCAATACCTGAATTCCTAATAGCTTACCACCCCGTTCTAACCGTTTGGCAAAGGCCAGATCCTGGTGAGACGGCTTGACGTTCCCAGAAGGGTGATTATGAATCATGACCAGGCCACTAGCGGAATAACGCAGGGCATACTTAAAGATCTGATCAGGATAGAGGACGCACTCACTCCTCCCACCGACAAATATCGTCTTCAGTTTGATAATGTTGTTTTGCGAATCGGTAAAGGCAACACAGACACTTTCCTGCTCATCACCAGCAAAGTGGGCGATCATTGCTTGACCCAGTTCCACACTGGAATAGGCACTTCCTTCGATGACTGGGTAGGCCTTGACCAATGCCGCCCCCAAATCCATTGCCGTAAAGAACTTATCTACTCGCCGGTCGTATGCACATAATCGGCGACGTTCCCTTGCCGATATCTGCTTAAGATCGATCGGGTCCTGAAAGTATAGCGTCATATATCGATAAGCATCGATTCCCTGAATCTCGGCACCTTCCAGGCAATCACTTATTGCCTTCTCATATAAACAGCTAATCTCAAAATCTCTTAACTCATGTTCTTCCATTTTCATTGCTCCTTTGTATTTATCCGGTTATTAGATAAATACGCAGGAAACACGATTAGTCATCAAATAAGTGGCGAACTTCTGAAATAAAGTACAAGGACCCGGTCACGATCATGACATCTTCACTACTGAGTTGGCTGGCCATTTGTTGGAAACCGGCCTGCCACGTATCGGCTACCTGGATGGGATAGCGACTTGGTAACTGTTGAGCGACTTGGGCCAGGTCAGCACTTGGTCTTTTGGGACCCGGTCCCGCAAAGTTGGTAACAGTCAGGTGGACATTCCCCAGGCTGGTCAGCTCACCAAGCATCAAATCGTACTGCTTATCAGCCAGGATGGCAACTAGGATATACACGTCCCGGTCAGTAAAGTCGTCTTGAATTGACTTGACCAGTGCCTGCATCCCCGGCAGGTTATGCGCACCATCGAGCAGGACCAGGGGCTCATCGTTGACCACTTCCATCCGGCCAGGCCACTGACTGCTGGCGAGTCCCTGGCGCAGTGCCGATTGGTCGACCGGTAGCCCCTGTTTCTGCAGGAAGAGTTGGGCGGCGGTTAGGGCAATCGCCGCGTTTTCCACCTGGTAGTCCCCCGCCAGGCCCAGCTGAAAGCGGCCATGGTGAATGTTCAAACCGTCATATTGAATCTGTGCGCGCAGGCCATGGGCATTGGTCTTTCGGGCCGCAAAGTCACGACCAAGTTCATACAGGGGAGCTGACTTCTCTGTAGCCGTCTGCTTAATCACCTTTTGGGCTTCGGCCGGCAATTTACCGATCACCACCGGAACCGCCTGTTTGATGATTCCCGCCTTCTGTTTAGCGATTGCCCCCAGGGTGTTGCCGAGATACTTCATGTGGTCCCAGCCAACCGTGGTGATTACACTGACATCGGGGATGATCACATTGGTTGAATCATAGAGGCCCCCGATACCGACCTCTAGCAGGACAACATCCGGCTTTTTCTCGGCCATGTAGCAAAACATCAGGGCGGTGTCAATCTCAAATTCGGTTGGTCCCCCGGTTGGCAGCTCGCGATCGAGCTTTGCTACCACTGGCTCCAGGCGCTGGGTCAATCGTACAAGGTCGTCATCGCTGATCTGTTCGGCATTGTACTCGATCCGTTCGTTGAAACGGGTGATGAATGGTGAGGTAAAGCTCCCTACTGTCAGCCCACTATCAAGCAGCATCGAACGCAGCATCGCCACCGTCGACCCCTTACCATTAGTCCCGGTCACATGGATATAGCGCTGCCCTTGCTCTGGATTACCCAGTTCGGCGAGAAAGCGGCGCATCCGCTTAAGGGTTGGAATCTTCTTAAATTTGGTCCGGCCATGGATAAAGGCCAGGGCATCCGCGTAGTCTTGAATCATTTGTTCTCTCCCCTTTAAAACAAAAAAGATGGTTATGATATAACTCTTTACATAGTATAAGATTCTACAACGCGGTACACAAATGGCCCCAAGCGTTCGGCAAAGCCGAATACTTGGGGCCTATTTGTGCTCGCGGGGGTTCCCGATGGCTAGCTTCGCGTCGGAAAACGAAGTCGTAAACGACTTCTGTCTCACTCCCATCTTTTGCTTGGTTAGGCTTCTTCCAGTGAAGCCAACCGTTCCTTGGCAGAATCAAGCTTTTGTTGCCATTCAACGGCCTTTTGCTTTTCCGCTTCAACGACCTTTTCAGGAGCGTTGTTAACGAACTTCTCGTTGCCCAGCTTCTTTTGGGAACGTTGAACTTCCTTTTCGAGCTTAGCAATTTCTTTCTTCATCTTAGCCCGTTCTTCATCCAGGTCGACCAGTTCAGCCATTGGGATGTAGACTTCAGCACCGGCCAAGATTCCGGACATTGCCAGCTTAGGAGCCTGAACATCCGTACTGATGGTCAGTTCTGCAGGGTGGCAGAAGCGGTCGATGTAGTCCCGGTTGGCATTGAGCATATCACCGAGGTGTTGGTTATCAACCTTGACCAGGATGTCGACTGGCTTGGACATTGGGGCGTTGGCTTCGTTCCGGATGTTCCGGACGGCCTTGATCATCTCAATCAGGTTGCTCATCTGCTCAGTAGCAGCTGGATCATCCAGGTCCGCGTTAGCAACTGGGTACTTAGCAACCATGATGGACTTGCCTTCGTGTGGCATTGACAGCCACAGCTTTTCGGTAACGAATGGCATGATTGGGTGCATCAACTTCAGGGTTTGGTCTAAGACGTAACCCAAGATGTTCTTGGTGTTAGCCTTCTCCTCGTCGGTCCCGTTGTTGAGCTTCTCCTTGGTCATTTCGATGTACCAGTCACAGAAGTCATTCCAGATGAAGTTGTACAGTGCCCGGCCCGCTTCACCGAATTCAAACTTGTCAAACTGTTCGTTGACCTGCTTGATGGTAGCGTTCAACCGACTCAGGATCCAACGGTCAGCCAGGTCCCACTTCGACTTGTCAGGCAGAACTGGTGCTGGCATGTCGCCGAGGTTCATGATGACGTACCGGCTGGCGTTCCAAATCTTGTTGATGAAGTTCCAAGCCGCATCCATCTTCGTGTAGGAGAACCGGATATCCTGACCTGGCGTTGAACCAGTGATCAGGAACCAGCGCAGGGCGTCAACCCCGTACTTCTTGATAACATCCATTGGGTCAATCCCGTTACCGAGGGACTTACTCATCTTCCGTCCTTGTTCATCACGGATCAAACCGTGCAGAAGAACATTCTTGAATGGGGCCTTACCAGTGAATTCCAGGGATTGGAAGATCATCCGGGATACCCAGAAGAAGATGATGTCGTAACCGGTAACCAGGGTGCTGGTTGGGAAGTAACGCTTGTAGTCCGGTGAATCGGTGTCTGGCCAACCCATGGTTGAGAATGGCCACAAACCACTACTGAACCAGGTATCCAGTACATCGGTATCCTGGGTCCAGTTTTCGGCGTCCTTTGGTGCTTCCATACCAACGTATACCTCACCGGTCTTCTTGTGGTACCAAGCCGGAATCCGGTGGCCCCACCAGAGCTGCCGTGAGATAACCCAGTCGTGAACATTTTCCATCCACTGGGTGAAGGTATGTTCGAACCGTCCCGGAATAAAGTTAACCTTGTCCGCCGTCTTTTGGTTATCAAGGGCCAACTTAGCCAGCGGCTTCATCTTGACGAACCATTGCGTGGACAGACGGGCTTCAACCTGAACCCCAGTCCGCTCAGAGTGACCAACCGAGTGAACGATTGGGACAACCTTGAGCATGTAGCCCTGGTCGGTCAGATCCTTGACCATGGCCTTCCGCGCTTCGAAACGGTCCATTCCCTGGTACTTACCAGCGTTCTCGTTCATGGAAGCGTCTTCGTTCATCGTGTTCAGCTCTGGCAGGTTATGACGCTTACCAACCTTGAAGTCGTTTGGATCATGGGCTGGCGTGATCTTAACCATCCCAGTTCCAAAGTCCGGCGTTACGTAGTCATCAGCGATGATTTCGATTTCCCGGTTAACCAATGGGACCCGGACGTGCTTACCAACCAGTTCCTTGTAACGGTCGTCGTTCGGGTTAACGGCAACGGCCTCATCACCAAACATGGTTTCTGGACGGGTCGTGGCAATTTCAATGTAGTCCTTACCATTGAAGGTCGTCCCGTCGGTGAATGGGTACTTAACGTGGTAGAAGGCACCCTTGTCGTCCTTGTGGATAACTTCAATATCGGACAATGCGGTCCGTGCTTGTGGATCCCAGTTAATAATGTAGGTTCCCCGGTAAATCAGGCCCTTCTTGTACAGGTCGACGAAGACCTTCCGGACGGCCTTGTTCAGCCCTTCATCCAGGGTGAACCGTTCCCGGTCGTAGTCAACGGAAATCCCGAGCTTAGCCCACTGCTTGTGAATGATGTCAGCGTATTCGTCTTTCCAGTCCCAAACCTGTTGAACGAACTTCTCCCGACCGAGGTCGTAACGGGAAATCCCCTGCTTACGCAAACGGGCTTCAACCTTGGCCTGGGTAGCAATTCCGGCGTGGTCCATTCCTGGTAACCAGAGAACATCGTAACCCTGCATCCGCTTCTGACGGATCAGCATATCCTGCAGGGTCGTGTCCCAGGCGTGACCCAGGTGCAGCTTCCCAGTAACATTCGGCGGTGGAATAACAATTGAATATGGGTGGGCCTTCTTATCGCCACTTGGCTTGAAGAGGCCTTGGTCAATCCACCATTGATAACGACCAGCTTCAACGGCTGTCGGATCATACTTTGTTGACATTTCCTTATCGGCTGCCATCGTATAATCGCTCCTTTCAAGATTATAAAGTTGAGTTTCATCATATAAAAACGGTGACCAAATAAAAATCGCCCTATCAAAACAGATAGGACGATTGAATTCGCGGTACCACCTACGTTGAGCAGTCATCAGACTACCCCGCTTGTCCATTTAATAACGGTAAATGAACCGGGCCCACCTACTGAAAATTCAGCGAACCAGCTCCCGAGCTACATTCGCGAAGCTGATCCAGGTCTTTCCAGCAGCGACCCTCTCTGGTGAATCATGGTACCTCGTTACTATTTCGGTCATCGCTTAATATTATGCTTGTATCATAGCTAAATTATCGCTGAGCGTCAAGCACGGATTACAGCAATTCGGCAAAAACGTCCTCGTTTTGGTTGAGGAAGTCCTCACCGGGATGGATGTTGGTAATCTTGATGCCATCCAATGAACGCTTCATCAGGCCTTCGATATCCAACCGTTGTTCATACTTGCGGGCCCGTTCCACATTTGGCCGGGTCTTTGGCGACGGCGGTGTGAAGACGGTACAGCAATCCTCGTACGGCAAGATGGACAGGTCATACGTACCGATCTCCTCAGCAATCTTGATGATCTCAGTCTTATCGTATGACAGGACCGGCCGCAAAACTGGGTAAGACGTGACGTCGTTGATCGCCAGCATACTCTCCATCGTCTGGGAAGCCACCTGACCCAGGGATTCCCCATTGAAGATTGCCAGGCCGTGACGCTTAACCATTAAGGCCGCCGCTAGCCGTAACATCATCCGCCGTTGAACTGTCATCAGGTAACCCTCGGGAACCTTCTCCTTGACGGTCTCTTGAATCTCGGCAAACGGTACCTGGATAAAGCGGATGCTCCCGCTATACTTGGCTAAGCGTTCGGTCAGCTGCTGAGCCTTGGCCAACGCTTGCGGACTGGTGTATGGCGGACTGTAGAAGTGAACCATCTCCAGGGAAACGCCCCGCTTCATCGCCAGGTAGGCAGCGACTGGCGAGTCGATTCCGCCGGACATCATCATCATCCCTTTACCAGCCGTACCAACTGGCAGACCACCGGCACCCTTAATTGTCTCACTGGATAGGAAGATCCCGTTGAGTCGAATCTCAACCCGCAGCGTCAGGTCCGGATGGTGAACATCAACCTTGAGCTTATCAGGGAACTTATCCAGCAGGTAGCCCCCCAGCTTATTGTTCATTGCAAAGGTATCCAATTCGAAATGGTGGTCAGAACGGCGAGTCTCGATCTTAAAGGTGATCGGGTGATCGACCTGTTCTTCAATCATCTGGGCCGCCGCCTTGGCAGCCGCGTCAAAGGACTTTTCAACCCGGATGGATGGTGAGAAGTTTTGAATCCCAAAGACCAACTTCAGCCGGTCCATGACCTGGTCATAGTCCGCCCCGTTCAATTCAACGTGCAGGCGGTCCCGCTGGGCATGCACCTTGACCTGGTCAAAGCTGTGTAGGGCGTGGCGAACATTGTCACCCAACCGGTCAATGAACGACTTTTTGTTATGACCCTTGGTGGACAACTCGCCATAGCGCACCATAATTTCGGTGTATTGCACGCGCAATTCCTCCTTTCAATCTTTTTAACTATTATATTAATCAATAATCTTTTGAAAACCAGCGTAGAGGGTGTCGAAGACCTTATTGAACTCGTCGGCTTCCTCCAGCGTGTTCTGGTCACCTAGGCTGATTCGGACCGCACTGGTAGCGATCTCTTCTGGAATCTTCATTGCGGCCAGGGTCCCTGCCTCGGAGTGCTTCTTGGATGAGCAAGCACTGGTCGTAGAGATGTAGCTGCCTTTATCCTCAAAGGCGTGGACAATGGTCTCACCACGAACCCCCGGAATGGCAAAGCACAGTACATGGCAGGCGAAGCCCTTGTCGCGACCGGAGATTAACTTAACGTGATCAAACTGGCTGAGGTGGTCATAGATCCGTTCCTTGATGGCCTGTTCACGCTTGACGGCCTCATCCTCGCCTTCCTTGATCAACCGGATTGCCCGAGCCATTGCAACATCACCTGGTGTATTCTCGGTCCCGCTCCGCAGTGTCCGTTCCTGACCACCACCAGCAACCAGTGGTGCCAATTGACGGCCACTCTTCACGTAAACGAATCCAGTTCCCCGTGGGGCATGGAACTTGTGACCGGAGAAGGTGGCAAAGTCAACCCGGTCGCTGAAGACCAGGTCATCAACGCCCTTGTCGATTGCCTGAACCGCGTCCACCATGTAGTGGATGTTTGGGTAGTCCTTGAGGATCTCGCCAACTTCCTTGATCGGTTGGATTGTCCCGATTTCATTGTTGATCGCCATGATGGAAACTAGGATGGTGTCAGGACGAATGGCGGCCTTGACGTCGGCTGGATCAATCCGCCCCTCCTTGTCAACTGGCAGGTAGGTAATGTCAAAGCCCAGCTCCCGTAATTGTTCCATTGGGTTGCGGACCGCCGCATGCTCAACGCTGGTCGTGATGATGTGTTTACCGAAACGGTGCTTGGCCATCGCCGTTCCTTTAATCACCCAGTTATCCCCTTCGGAACCACCACTGGTGAAGATGATTTCACTGGGCTTAACTCCCAGCAGCTTGGCAATCTGCTGACGTGACTGTTCCAGCAGGTTCCAGGCATTTTCGCCAAAGTTATGAAGACTGCTTGGGTTACCCCAGATCTTTTGGCTAACCGTATCGTAAGTTTGCAGAACTTCCGGTGCAATCTTGGTTGTTGCACTGTTATCAAAGTAGATCATTAACTCTATTCCTTTCTTCTCAAGATAATAATTAACGAGGAAATCAGCAAATGAGCCAACACCCCGTCGAAATATTGGCGAGCATGCCATTGAATAGTTCGACTCAATCTTAAAACGACTTTATATTATAACAGAAAATTGCCTGATCAGCATTGAAAAAAGCATGGAGATAAGCGTATCCGTTCATCCCCATGCTTTTCCTAATACCTATTGTTCATTTATCTCCTGGTAATAACTGTCCTCAATCCGCTTGTAGCTGCCCGGTTCAGCTTCCTCCAGTGCCGTGGCAATGGCTTCCAGGCTGCCGGCGTAGTTGTACTGGTTGAACAACTCCTGGGACTTCTTGGCAGCTGCGGTCACCTTATCATTGCCGGCAAAACGGTTAGCGTATTGCTGAAGGCGTTCGGTCAGTTCTGCACTGTCACGCAGGTCGTTGGTCTTATCCTGCAGTTTCTCTAGGTCCGCCTCGACCATGATTAACTGCTTTGTAACGTTCTCCATATTAATTTTGTACTCGTTTAATTCACTAGCCAGCTTCTTGATCTCATCGCTGACCCCGAAGAAGTAGTCCATGTACTCTTGGGAAACGCCAGGTAGGTTGAGCTGTTCCACCTGCCGTCGAATCGTTCGCATCCGCACGGAGTACTGTTGCAGCATCTTGCGAGCCCGCTGTTCATCGGTTTGCAGCTTGGCAACGGCATCGTTGATCTTGTTTTGCTCTTCTTCAATATCCGTCAACCGGTCCCGGTTAGCCTTTTCCCGGTCAACAATCTGGCTGAAGACTGCCTGCTGGTTACGAATTGCCTGGTGATCTTCATTATATTGCTTGACGATCGTCTTAATCTGCTCATTTAACTGCCGGGCCTTTTCAAATTCATTGTTATTCAGCGTGTAGCTGAGGCTTAAATGGTCCAATTCGGCGATCAATTCATTGTTCTGCTGCTGAGCGTGTTGGGTAAAATGCCCCATCATCTCAACCAGATGACGTGCCTCCGCCCGGGCATCGATTTCCTTTTGCATCACGGCGTAGACATGGTCGATCTGGTCTGCCAAATCATGATTAGCTTGCTTGACCACGTCCAGCTGTAGGTCATTAAGCTGACTTAAGGTTGCATCAACCTTAGCCTGCAGGCGCTCAATCTGCTGATCAATGTCGTTCTCAACAAAGTGGTAATGTTCCTTCTTCAGGGTCTGATAGCCACTTGCCAATTCGGTAAGCTGATCAGGAAACTCGGTTACCAACGGCTTATACAGTGCCGGTACCCGCTTAATCTCCGTAGCTAGTTCCTGATTTCCCTGTTTAAGATCATTGAGGACCTCCTGAGCAGCGTCCTGATCACCCTTTCTGGTCAATTCAACGAAGTGATCATACTGCTGTTCAAGTTTCTCTAGCTTTTCGTTTAACTTCTTGGCACTATCACCGTATTCGAAGTTCTTTTCATTTAATTGTTGATGGAACTTTTGATAGTTTTTCTTAATTTGGTCGATCGCCTGCTGGTGGGTCTTACTCTGCTGTTCAATGTGTTGCAGGGAGGACTCAACTTCCTTACGAGCCGTCGTCGCCTTGGCCAACTCGGCTTGTAAGTCACTGATCTGTGCACTGATGGTCAGCAGCTTGGTCGTCCGCGCCGCCTGCTGAAGATCCTGTCCCGCTGACTGGATGGCCTTAAGTTGGGGAACAATTTTGTCATTGTAGCGATCCTTTAATTGGTCAAATTCCTGCTTGGCGTCGCCCGTCAACTGGAGCTGTTCTGCTTCTTTTAACTGCTGCTCGATCTGGTTATTCATTAACTTCTGGCAAGCCGTCATTATCCCCTGTACCTGCTTGAGGACCCGGTGTTGGTACCAGACCACCCCACCCAGGATTATTAGAATTACGATCAAAATTACAATTAAAACTTGAAACATTACAATCTCCACCTACAAATAAATTTGCCCTAACATAAGCTAATACTAGAGAAATTATACCATAGGATCACTGGGGATGAATTACTAAAAATCCCCAATTACTAACAAATCAATTGACGATGACCGGTTAGGCATTGTATACTAGTTTTTGTGTAAAATAATGCAGCAGTGAGGGGCAAGCTCGTCAACAGACTGATGCCAGATGGTGTTTTTAGTAACCCAGCTGCAAGGGTGAAAAATTCAAATCAGCCTGCACGAATGCCAAGCTCACATCGGATTATTTTACTCCAACTAAATATATTGGAGGAATTTATTTATGTCTCGTTACACTGGTCCAAGTTGGCGTGTATCTCGTCGTCTTGGTGTTTCACTTTCAGGTACTGGTAAGGAATTAGCACGTCGTCCATACGCTCCTGGTGACCACGGTCGTGATCGTCACGGTAAGCTTTCTGAATACGGTACGCAACTTCGTGAAAAGCAAAAGCTGCGTTTCATGTACGGAATGACTGAACGTCAATTCTCCAACCTGTTCGTTCGTGCCGGCAAGATCAAGGAAGGTACCCACGGTGCTAACTTCATGGCCCTGCTGGAACGTCGTCTGGACAACATGGTTTACCGTTTAGGTTTGGCTACTACTCGTCGTCAAGCTCGTCAATTGGTTAACCACGGTCACATCACTGTTGATGGCAAGCGCGTTGACATCCCTTCATACGAAGTTGATGTTAACCAAGTCATCGGTGTTCGTGAAAAGTCCAAGAACCTGGACATCATCAAGAACGCGGTTGACGCCGTTGTTTCTCGTCCATCTTACGTTGACTTCGATGCTGACAAGCTCGAAGGTAAGTTAAACCGGATCCCTGCCCGTGAAGACATGGATGCCGACATCGATGAAGCCCTCATCGTTGAATTCTACAACAAGTAAGATTGACTTACTTATACCAAAAAAGCAGTTCCCTTGTGGAGCTGCTTTTTTTATTGCTTAATAAAGGTCAGCCGATCCGGCGTCGAATACTCGGGACAATAATGGTAGTTAGCAACACTAAAGGCCCTCACCCCTGCTAGGTCTGTAATATCATTCTCCGCCAGGTAGCGAACCATGTTTCCCCGGGCCATCTTCGCTAGGGTGGCTTTTTGTTTTACCTTGCCATTAATCACTTCACCAAAGATGCAGGTCACCAGACGCCGCTCACTCGTCAGGTAAGGAGTCACTGCCCGGGCATACTCCTGAGAAGCTAGGTTGAGCACCAACTGATCATCCCGGTATAATTCTGCAGCCAGCTGATTGCCCCAGAAATGGTAAAGGTTGGAACTACCAGCTACCTGCGCCCGGTCGCCCATCCCCAGTCGGTAGGGTACGATCCCGTCAAACGGACGCAGCAAGCCATAGAAGCCGGAGAGGATTCGTAGGTGGCGCTCGATATACTCTAGTCCCTGGTCAGTGAAAACATCTGGCGCCATGTACTGGTATTGAAGTCCCTTAAAGGCCAGAATTGCCGGGGTCAGTTGACGAGTCAGATCCATCTCCTGAACGCGGCGGTAGTTTAACGTTGCAATCTTGGTGCTGCAGTTCCACCACAACTGGTGCAACTCATCATAGGTCAGTCCCCGCATCCAGTTCAGAATCTCCTGGGTCTGCGGCAAAAACTGGGGTAGGTGCTGATAGGGAAGTGAATCGGTATCGACCTGCATGGTCCGTGCCGGTGAAACAATGATTTTCATCCGAATTCCCCCTTTCTCTAATTAAGATCCTATCATGTTTTCAAAATTTATTTAAAATTTTTTATTCGTGTACTGGCTCACTTGTATGTCAACCGGTTGGCATATTCTCTAATAAATCTGTCTCTTATACACATCTGACGCTGCCGACGAAGGCTGAGGTGTAG